>JBIKKD010000086.1:0-5982 GCA_044360565.1 Kapaibacterium sp. (SeqCode) | reverse complement strand
CCGCGATTTGCTATTAAGACTTTTTGTATCATGATTTCGGAGTGTATCGTGGAAGAATACATTCCCAATGAATGGAATGCTTAATCAGGCTTGACAATGAACAAAGGTTGATTATATTCAACCGGCTGGGCATTATTTGCAAGAATGCTCACAATGGTACCTGAAACATCGCTTTCAATTTCATTCATGAGTTTCATCGCTTCAACAATGCAAAGCGTTTGACCCGCACTCACGCGTGATCCAACTTGCACGAATGCAGGCGCATCAGGTGATGGAGAGCCATAGAATGTGCCGACAATCGGGGAGAGAATCGTATGAGTGTTTTCATCGGCCACAGGCGCACTTGCAGGCATCGCTTGTGCAGGTGCTGGTTGTGTGTCCACACCATGTGCCGGAACATGCGCATGTGCGACGGGTGCTGCCATTTGAGTGACAACTTGTTCCGGACCACGCTTTGAAACGGATATGGAAGCACCTTCTTCCTCAATCATGAGTTCGGTTGCTGAACTGGCATCAAAAATTGCCAATAATTCTTTCAAGTATTGTAAATCCATGTTTTTCTTCTCCGGTGATAATGAAAAAGCGTGTCACTGAAAAAATCAGCAGACACGCTTCATGGGAAGTGTCTGTGATTATTCTTTTACGCGTTCAACATATTCGCCATTACGAGTATCAATGCGGAGCATGTCTCCCTCATTGACGAAAATCGGAACTTGAATGGTTGCACCTGTTTCTACGGTTGCGGGCTTGAGAACATTGGTTGCTGTATCGCCACGCACGCCTGGTTCGGTTTGTGTCACACGCAAATGCACATGCGGAGGCAATTCAACGGATAAAACGGTCGTTTCATCAGATGTCAATTGTACCTCTTGATTTTCTTTCATCAATTTTGCAGCAATACCAACAATATTGGCATCAACGGGAATCTGATCATAAGTATTCACATCCATGAATACATATGATTCACCATCGCGATACAAATATTGAAAATCATTGCGCTCAACTCTCACGAATTCAATGGTTTCACCGGAACGATAGCGATTTTCAAGTAATTTTCCATTGCGAAGCACACGAAGTTTCACTTGATAAAATGCACGAAGATTTCCGGGAGTACGATGCTCGCTTTCCAATACTTGGCATAATTCACCATTGTATTTCAAAAAAGCTCCAACTCGTAAATCGGCTGTGGTTGCCATATACCATCCAAATTGTGAGAAAGTGTAGGGATTTCCCTGAATCTTGAGGTCTCGAGCGGATTCGAACCGCTGTAGGGGCTTTTGCAGAGCCCTGCCCAGCCACTAGGCGACGAGACCGGCTTCATCAATTACGACTTTTGTCGTGAATGATGAATTGCAAAAATACCATTGTATGGTCGGAATACCAAGCAGAAATACCAATGTGGAAAAGATAGGGCTTGAAAACAGAAAAGATATGAAAGTCGATTGTTGAAAGCTTGGCTCTTCCTATTTTTGCGCACACAAAGCCAATTATTGGCTGATTAAACTGAAGATGTTTTACAATCATGGACCTCAATATGGCTTCTTCGAATCCTTTGTTTTTGACAAAACCTTTAGAACAGTTGCAAAAAGAGGCAAGTGGTGAAGGCGAGGGTCATACACTCAAACGCACTTTGGGTCCGCTGAGTTTGGTATTGCTTGGCATTGGAGCAATTATCGGGGCAGGACTTTTTTCGCTGACTGGCATTGCAGCCGCTAATAATGCGGGTCCTGCAGTTACGATATCCTTCATGGTTGCGGCTGTGGGATGTGCTTTTGCCGGACTCTGCTATGCTGAATTTGCTTCGATGATTCCGATTGCGGGATCTGCATATACATATTCCTATGCAACAATGGGAGAATTGCTCGCATGGACCATTGGTTGGGATTTGGTATTGGAATATGCCGTGGGAGCAGCCACAGTAGCCATTAGTTGGTCTCGATATCTCGTGAAATTGCTTGGTATTTTTGAGGTTGGTCTTCCACATCAATTTTTGATGTCACCTTGGGATCCGCCTTATATAGGTCCGGATGGATTGGCTGTTACCGGCATTATCAATCTCCCTGCTGTTTTTATTACTGTGATGATGTCTTTGCTCCTCATTCGCGGAACAGAAGAATCAGCAAAAATGAATGCTGTCGTTGTATTTCTGAAAGTTGCTGTTGTTTTGGTGTTTATTGGTCTTGGATGGGCATATATCGACCCCGCAAATTATACTCCATATATTCCTGAAAATACCGGTGTCTATCAGCATTTCGGATGGTCGGGAATTGTGACAGGCGCTGCTGTTGTGTTTTTTGCATTCATTGGTTTCGATGCAGTCTCCACCGCCGCTCAAGAGGCTAAGAATCCGCAAAGGGACATGCCGATTGGAATATTGGGGTCGCTTGTTATTTGTACGATTCTCTATGTTTTGTTCGCACATGTGATGACTGGTCTTGAGAATTATAAAAACTTCGCCGGTGAGGCTGCACCAGTTGCTTTGGCAATTATGAAGACTCCATATACATGGCTTCAAACGGCCATCATTGTTGCGATTCTCGCGGGATATTCTTCAGTGATTTTGGTGATGTTGCTTGGTCAATCCCGCGTATTCTTCTCCATGAGTAAGGATGGTTTATTGCCGGGTCTTTTTGCTGCTGTGCATCCAAGATTTCTTACTCCGTATAAATCAAATTTATTCTTCATGGGGTTTGTATCGCTTTTTGCAGCATTTGTGCCTGTGACTGTTGTGGGTGAGATGACAAGTATCGGTACGCTCTTTGCATTCATTTTGGTTTGTTTCGGAATTATCGTGATGCGCAGAACTCATCCTAATGTTCCTCGTGCATTCAAGACTCCGCTTGTACCATTGGTTCCGGCTCTTGGAATTGCAACATGTTTCTATATGATGTATTCTTTACCATTTGATACATGGCTTCGACTCATCATCTGGATGGCAATCGGTTTTGTTTTGTACTTTGCTTATGGCGCAAAGCATTCAAAGCTTCGCAAAGCATCCATGGGTTGATAGCAGTATCGTAGATTTTCAAAGGTCAAGGGAATATTCCTTGGCCTTTTTTTATGGAGTGTACAATGTCTGATTTCAATCCAAATGCATATTGGGAAGAGAGATTGACAAAGGATATCGGCCTGCACAGAGTTGGACATCTTGCTTATGGCAAGGCATTTAATCGGGCTTTATATGCAATTAGAAGACATGTGTTCAATGCTGTTCGACAGCAATATCTACCGGATATCTCTGAAAAGTCGATTCTCGATTGTGGGAGTGGAACGGGATTTTATCTGAATTTATGGAATAGACTAAGTCCTAAATCTCTCTCCGGACTTGATTTTACGGAAGCTTCTGTGGAATTCTGTGCTCGGCGTTTTCCACATCTTTCGATCTATCATGCCGATATCACGAATGTTGATTCAATGAGCGTGATTCCGGATCAATCTCAGGATGTGATTTCGATTTTTGATGTATTGTTTCATGTGACGGATGATCAAAAATATGCGAGTGCATTACATGAACTTGGTAGAATCATGAAGGATGATGGCATTCTTTTGTATTCAGACAATGTGCCAAGACATGGCACAAAAAGGGAAAGGCATATAATACATCGGTCCAAGGAAGTTGTATATGCGCTATTGAAGAATGCCGGATTTGAAGTGATTGAGCGCAAACCAATGTTTTACTTGATGGGATATCCCATTGATGTGAAGTCCACTTTGCCGGGAAAGTTGTGGAATCTTTTCATGTATCCTGTTCGAAAGAGTGAAATCATGGGAATGATCTATGCATCTGTTCTGTATTTCCCTGAATTGTTCTGCATTTCCTTTTTCAAGGAAAGTCCCACGACGGAATTACTTATCTGCCGCAGAAATTCCCGATAAAAAAAACCCGAATTGCTTCGGGCTTTAATTTATCCAAGATAGGATCTGAGTGCTTTTGATCTGGAGGCATGTCGCAATCTGCGTATTGCCTTTTCTTTGATTTGTCTCACGCGTTCGCGAGTAAGATTGAATTTTTCGCCGATTTCTTCCAGGGTGAGAGTCACGCCTTCGAGTCCGAAATACAATTTGATGACTTCTGCTTCTCTTTGTGAAAGTGTGGTCAACACTTGTTGTACTTCCACGCGCAAAGATTCGCGCATCAATTCTGAATCCGGTGGTGGTTGCAAATCATTGGGAAGAATATCGAGGAGTCGATTGTCCTCGCCTTGCACAAATGGTGCATCCACAGAGAGATGTCTTCCGGAAATCTTGATTGTTTCCGAAATCTCTGCAACGCTCATGTCCAATTGTTCTGCAAGTTCCGAGGCAGTTGGTTCACGCTCGAATGCTTGTTCAAGTTCACTGAATTTCTTACCGATTTTATTCAATGCACCCACGCGATTAAGCGGGAGGCGAACGATACGGGATTGTTCTGCGAGTGCTTGAAGAATGGATTGTCTGATCCACCACACGGCATAAGAGATGAATTTGAATCCACGAGTTTCATCGAAGCGTTTTGCAGCTTTGATCAATCCAAGATTTCCTTCATTGATGAGATCGCCGAGTGATAAACCCTGATTTTGATATTGCTTGGCAACGGACACAACAAAGCGAAGATTGGCTTTCACCAAGCGCTCAAGTGCAAGTTCGCCCTCAAAACCACCTTTCTTGATCAATTTCGCGAGATCAATCTCATCATCTCCTGTCAGAAGTTCTACTCTTCCGATTTCCTGAAGATATTTATCGAGCGATTGACTTTCGCGATTGGTATATTGTTTCGTAATTCTCATTCGCAGCACCTGAAAATTGCGATGATTCGCAAGTATATGAAAGTATGGCCAAAACGATTTGTAACGGTCTATATTGTATAAGCCGTTATTATTCCATCACTTTCGGAACTTTAAAAAATGTTTCATTTTTGTTTGGAGCATTTTCGAGCGCCTGCTTCACACTCAAGGATTCGCTTGATATATCATCGCGAAACACATTGGGAAGGTCAAGAACATGAGACATTGGCTCAACTCCATTCAAATCCAAAGTATTGATTGCTTCGATTGCATGAACAATAGTGGCAAATTCATGCGTAAAAGCATCAATTTCGGTGTCAGTGAAGCTCAAACGAGAAAGTTCGGCTATTCTTTTTACCGTTTTTGAGTCTATTTCGCCATTTGAGTTCATTGAGTCGAGCAAAATATGATTTTGGAAATGGACTGTATATTTCACATAAAATACACGGGGTGCAAAAATACGAAAATTAGCTGAGGAAGCGATGTACTTTCTTGATTTGTGCTTGAGTCGTGATTATCGTACTTTTGTGTGCCCTCCATCGGAGTTTGAAGAACAGACTTCCTTTTGCAGCATAGAGAGAAATATGGACAAATTAATCATTCATGGTGGACAGCGCCTCGAAGGCACTGTCAGAATTTCCGGTGCCAAAAATGCGGCATTGGCTTTGATTCCGGCGGCTTTGCTTGCGCCCGGAAAGAATCTCATCACTAATACTCCCAATATCAAAGATGTCAAAACCGTGTCTCGACTCCTCGAGGCAATGGGAGCGTATTGCATGCTCGAAGGCGAGAATCTCATGATAGATTCTTCGGGAGTGAATTCATTTGAAGCTCCTTATGAACATGTGAAGCAGATGCGTGCATCCATCAATGTATTGGGTCCATTACTTGCACGCTTCGGTGAGGCCAGAGTATCCCTTCCCGGCGGCTGTGCATTTGGACCGCGCCCCGTTGATTTGCATCTCAAGGGATTTGAAAAACTCGGTGCAGAAATCACCATTGAAAATGGATATATCCATGCAGTGGCGAAGGAATTGAAAGGTAATCGCATTCATTTTGATATATCAAGTGTAGGTGCCACGGAAAATGTGCTCACCGCCGCAGTGAAGGCAAAAGGCACGACAATCATGACAAATGCTGCCATGGAGCCGGAAGTAACGGCGCTCGCGGAAATGCTTGTGAAGATGGGAGCGAAGATTGATGGGATTGGTACGACAAC
>JBIKKD010000007.1:0-18182 GCA_044360565.1 Kapaibacterium sp. (SeqCode) | reverse complement strand
TATTACAAAGCGAAGTGAGCATAGCGCAATCCCTTGCAAAAATTCCTCAAGGTTTGGCATTTCGAATAATGTATCCACCACCATCTGGCTTACCTGAATTGCCTCTGCCATTACTCAAAACATCATTCGATCCATTGATCAATTCGATAAGTGGTAAATCGGGTCATTTATATGAGGGACTCTCAACCACCACTGCAAATGAAATATTGAATCTCGCTCAATATGCGTGGATGACGGGAAGATCAGCAGAGGCGAATGCATATTTGAATATCGCCGAGAGAGTGCAATCCGACAATCCTACATTGCGTGAATTGAGACAAGCAATCAACAGTTCACCGAATGGTCCACAGCGATGATGTCATAATTCATTCATGATTGCCCAATGAGCATGAATTCCCAGGATATTCACATCTTGATTATCACGCATTGCATGAATCTGTCGCCATTCTACGCGTAAGAGCATTGCATTGGAATATGACCAATCAATGCCCATGGAATAACCGAATCCTGATAATCCACTCATTGAACTTATGATCATTCCTTCAGGATCATGATAATACTCCAATCTTCCATGTGCTTTTAATGACTCATTCAAACTCCATTGTCCCATAATAAGCGGAGCAAATATCCATGCTTTGATTTCCTTCTTTTCTTGCATTCCAATATCCAAGCTTGCAGATACAATGAAATTCGGATCAATTTGATAAGTAGCACCGAGATGTTGATAATATCGTATTCCTTCTGTTGTATCATGACTTATCTTACCTATAAATCCTGAAAAGCGACAATTCAATTGTTCGGTATTTGTACTATACTCATATCCAATCGCGGGCAAAATACCCAAGGAATCAATACTGCTTCTTTGCCATCCATTAAGGAGATGTATGGCATATATTGCATTATTTGCTTGATGTCGAATGCGTATTCCGGATTGATAGTATGGGGAATTATCGGCGACGATGCTTCGCGTGGGGACCAAACATTCCTTTCCAATCGGAGATTCAACTCCAATATGAGATGAATATATTCCGGCAAGAATATCAATAGTTTCAGAAGGCGCATATGATAACCACATGGAATTGAAATTTTTCAATATTCCAATTTCATGAGTCAGATTATCGCGAGAATATGTACCGGACATCATGGAAAATTCCCCTTTCCAAGATTTTGCATCAAAGGCTATTTTACCCAATAGAAGATTCACTGTAGGTGAATTGAGTTCCACATGAGACACCATGTACTCAGGCAATCTATCAATATTATTTCTGAATGAATGTTGAAGATATGCCTCACCATGAAGCGAAGTGTTAATTTTTATATCTGTATCATTTCCTATCATTTCCCAAGTATTGATACTCAAGAAACATACGATTAACAATGCAAATACGATCAACTTCAATCTCACGGTATCTGTTCAATCGTCAGCATATTTGTTCTGGAGCGCGCCACGAGGGGTCGACCAATGGTGATGACAACCGATTCACCAGACTTGAAAAATTGTTCTTTCTTCAAGAATTGCTTCATGTGTTCAACCGTGAAATCTGTACCGCCTACTTTGTCGATCAATACACCCGTCACTCCCCAGAATAATCCCGTTCTTCTTGCAATCTCTGCAAATTCAGTCATTGCGATGATCGGAGTATTGGGTCTTCTATTCGAAATCAGCAATGCCGTTTCACCGGATAAACTCAATGTTGAAATACCGGCAATATCTTGATTCTCAGCAATCGTCGCCGCGGCTGTTGCGATCAAATCTGTATTGTGTTCTTTTCTCGGCAAGCCCAATGTTCTTCTTCTGATGCGCATATCATCTTGTTTGCAATGTGATTCAGCTTCACTGCAAATCGTGCGCATATAACTCACGGCTTCCACCGGAAATGCGCCAACACTAGTTTCCGCTGAAAGCATCACAACATCTGTTCCATCCAACACTGCATTTGCCACATCACTTGCCTCGGCTCTTGTTGGTCTTGGATTATTAATCATCGATTCAAGCATTTGCGTTGCGGTGATAACGGGTTTTGCATAACGATTACACACAGCAATGATATTCTTCTGCACCGTTGGTACTTCGGCTGCGGGAATTTCCACGCCGAGATCACCACGAGCAACCATGATCACATCGGAAACTTGAACTATGGAATCGATATTTGTAACGGCTTCTGGTTTTTCAATCTTTGCAATCACCCATTGTTTGCCACCAAGTTTAGCAATAACTTTCTTGATATGAAGAACATCTTCTGGCTTTCTCACAAATGATAATGCCACATAGTCCACGCCTTGTTCAACAGCAAATTTCACATCTTTTTTGTCTTTGTCAGACATGGAAGGTTGACTCACTTTCACATTCGGAAGATTAATCCCTTTGCGAGATTTGAGTTTGCCGCCATTCAATACTGTTACATGCACAAATGGTGCTTTCACCGAAGTGACTGTCACTTTCATGAGTCCATCATCGAAAAGCATGACATCACCTTTCTTCACATCGTGAGCGATTTCAGGATATTCAACGGGGATGAATTTATCAGGAATATTCAGACCTGATTTCTTTACTTTTTGTCTATCCGCAATGGCAAAGCTCGCTCCTGTTTCAAGATCAATCACTTGATCTTTGAGATCTGCAACTCTGATTTTCGGACCTTGCAAATCAGCAACGATTGGAAGAAATATCCCCAGTTTTTTTTCGGCGGATCGAATGATATTGATATTCTCTAGATGCACTTCATGTGAACCGTGTGACATATTGAGTCTAAACCCATTTGCACCCGCCAGAACCAATTCGATGATTTTGTTTTGCGATGCGATTGCCGGTCCCATGGTGCACAAAATCTTCGTGTTTTGATGAAGATGTTCCAAACGATGAGTTTTTACTGCATTACGCAATTGTTGTGTTTTCGGTGCATATTGTTTCTTTTTCACGATATCATCCTTGTAGGGCAGTTTTTATAAATCCGTCTGCATCTTGTAATTTTTCTTTTGCTGTTTGAGCATCGATATCGGCGAGTAGCATCATGAGTGCGGTCTTCACATGACCTTGCGCCATCTCGAGAACTTCACCTGCTTTATCATAGTCCACATCCGCTATTTCCATGATGATGCGTTTTGCTCTTTCACGCAATTTCGCATTTGTCAATTGTAGATCCACCATGATATTTCCATAACTTTTGCCTAGTCTTATCATCGATGCTGTTGTAAGCATGTTCAGCACCATTTTTTGGGCTGTTCCACTTTTCATGCGCGTTGAGCCGGCGATGACTTCGGGTCCGACATTCGGTGCAATCACAATTTCAGCCTCAACCCCGAGAGCATCGAGTTGTTCCCTTGTATTCGTGGTCACCAAAATGGTATGACATCCCATACTTCTTGCTTTGTCCAAAGCACCTCTTACAAATGGCGTTCTGCCTGATGCGGCGATTCCACAAATCACATCATTATGATTCACATGATTATCCAGCAAAGACTGCGCACCGAATTCAACTGAATCTTCCGCACCTTCTTGTGCTTTGAACATTGCCTGATCTCCGCCAGCGATGATGCCTTGCACCATTTCCGGATTGGTGCCGAATGTTGGAGGACATTCCGATGCATCAACGATGCCGAGTCTACCGCTTGTTCCCGCGCCAACATAGAATAATCTCCCACCGATTTTGAATTGTTCGGTGATGATGTCAACCGCTTCTGTGATATGCTCGAGTTCATCTTTGATTGCCAATGCAACCATTGCATCTTCGCTATTGATGAGCTCGAGTATTTCGGAAGTATTCATCAGATCGATATCTTTCGATCTTTGATTTCTTTGCTCGGTAGCAAGATTCGATATTTCTTTGAAGAGTGAAGTCATGGCTTAATGTCTTGCGGCTCCGCCATCAACATTGATGGTTTGTCCTGTGATGATTCCTGATGCCGGCAAAGCGAGAAATGCCACGAGATTCGCGATGTCTTCCGGTTCATCGGGACGATGCACGGCTTGTTCCGGAAGAATATGTTCGAGTATTGTTTTAGACAATCGCACATCATTTGGTCTTTGCGTTGCGGTCAAACCAACAGTGATTGCATTGATAGTGATTCCATGCTTGCCGATTTCTGAAGCGAGTGATCTTGTGAAACCTATCACGCCCATTTTTGCTGCGGCATAATGTGAGAGAAATGGAGTGCCAAGCCATACAGTATTGGAAGACATCGTGATGATTCTCCCAAAGTTTTTGGCTTTCATTGTTGGAAGCACGGCTTGGGTGACGAGAAATAGACTTGTCAGATTGATTTCCATCATTCGACTCCATTGTTCATGAGTGATCAATTCCAATGGTGCTTCATCATAGATGCCGACATTATGTACGAGAATATCAATTGTCCCAAATTCCTTCAGCGTAGCATCAATCAATGCTTGTACATCTTCGGGCTTCGTGCAATCTGCTTTCACGGTGAGTGCTCTTCCACCGGCTTGTCTGACTTTTTCTGCTGTTTCACTTGCATCTGCCAAATCTGCGATCACTACGATAGCACCTTCTTCTGCGAGTCTTTCACAAAATGCACTACCATTGCCAAAAGCCGCACCGGTGACAATTGCCACGCGATCTTTCAGACCATGTTCAAATTCATGTATTTTCATTATGACCTTTCATTTTATGCTCTTGGATGAGCTTTTTGATATGCTTGTTTGAGTCTGTCAACAGACACATGCGTATAGACCTGTGTTGCAGATAGAGAACTATGTCCGAGCATTTCACTCACGGAACTGATATCGGCTCCATTGTCGAGTAAATGTGTCGCGAAGGTGTGTCGCAATACATGCGGACTTTTCTGCGGTGATTCCGTGATGGGATTCATCGCTCTTTTGATAATACGATACACAACCGCAGGATTCATCACTTTGCCTCTATCGCTTAGAAAGACTTTTCCTTCGGGTTGGGCTGTCTTCATGGAAGCCAGTTCACCTCTTTTTTCGAGATATCTTCCGATTGCTTCATTGGCTTTTTGTCCTATCGGCACAATGCGTTCTTTCTTGCCTTTACCCATCACACGCACGGTTCCGGCTGATAAGTCAATATTCAGCATCGGGAGATGAATCAATTCACTCACGCGCAATCCGGAACTGTATAATAATTCCGCCATGGCTATATTTCTTGCTCCGGCAGGTGAATTCGGTTCAAAAGAATCCATGAGCAATTCAATTTCACCTGGCTGTAAAAAAGAGGGTAATTTTTTCTCCGCTTTCGGCGTGGATACAATCGCTGCGGGATTGCGATCGATCCACGATTGCCGATAAGCGAATTTAAAGAATGATTTTACCGCCGAAATTTTAACTCTGAGTGATTTCTTGGCCAATCCGCGATCATGCAGATAGCCTAAAAAGGGTCGTATATCCGCCGGTTCTATGGCATTTATTTCAGGAATTACGCCATATTCCGCAAGAAAATACTCCTGAAATTCAAGCAAGGCACATTGATATGTTTCAATCGTATGCGGGGAATAACCTTTCTGCAATTCACATGCCGAAAGGAAATGTCTGAGCGCTTCTTGAAAATTCATGGACATGTCATATTCACGGATACTGAGTTGTTTATTCCTACAAAAATCAAGCCATGAAATGAGGTTCTGAAATTTGAGTCGTGAATTCTAAAGGGTCTCCCTCCAATTTCGCATATTGCATCCCTGAATATCACTATGGAAAACAAATAATGTCAGACAAATTTCAGTTACTGGATGAACTCCGCAAAGAGGCCATGCTAGGTGGCGGAGAGCAAAAAATCGCGGATAGACACAAAAAAGGAAAATTGACGGCTCGTGAGAGACTCGATCTTCTGCTCGACCCGGATTCTTTTGAAGAAATAGACATGTTTGTCAGACATCGTTCAACGAATTTCGGACTCGAAAAGCAAAGACCTCTCGGCGATGGCGTGATCACCGGGACGGGCCGCATTCATGGCCGTACAGTCTGCGTTTTCTCCCAGGATTTCACCGTTTTCGGTGGCTCTCTCTCGGAAACTCATGCCGAAAAAATCTGTAAAATCATGGATCTCGCGATGAAAATTGGCGCACCTGTCATTGGGATCAATGATTCTGGTGGAGCGCGCATCCAAGAAGGTGTGGTTTCACTCGGTGGTTATGCTGACATCTTCCTTCGCAATACACTTGCCAGTGGCGTGATTCCTCAAATAAGCGTGATTCTTGGACCATGCGCCGGCGGTGCAGTGTATTCACCCGCAATCACCGACTTCGTATTCATGTCAAAAGGTAGTTCTTATATGTTTGTCACCGGACCCAATGTGGTGAAAACCGTGACGCATGAAGAAGTGACATTCGAAGAACTTGGTGGTGCTGAAACTCATGCATCCAAATCCGGTGTGGCACATGTTGCTTGTGAAGATGAAGTTGATACACTCACACGCGTGCGTGATCTGATGCGCTATTTGCCATCTAGCAATACTGCAACTCTTCCCCATATTCCAACAGTAGATCTGCCCGATAGAATTTGCACAAGACTCGATACCATCATCCCTGCAAATCCGAATCAACCATATGATATCAAAGATGTGATCAAAACTGTTGTCGATGAATCCCAATTCTTTGAAATTCACGCAGACTTTGCCGAGAATATCGTGGTTGGTTTTGCAACGATGAATGGTCGTCCCGTTGGCATCGTAGCAAATCAACCTGCTTCCATGGCCGGCGTATTGGATATCAATAGTTCATCTAAAGGCGCTCGATTTGTTCGCTTCTGCGATTGCTTTAATATTCCACTTGTTGTCTTTGAAGATGTACCCGGATTTCTACCCGGAACAGATCAAGAATGGCGTGGCATCATCAGACATGGCGCGAAATTACTCTATGCATTCTGCGAAGCCACTGTGCCTAAAGTTACTGTCATCACCAGAAAAGCATATGGCGGAGCTTATGATGTGATGAATTCCAAACATATTCGCGGTGATTATAATGTTGCATGGCCAACAGCGGAAATTGCCGTGATGGGTGCAAAAGGTGCAGTTGAAATTTTATTCAAAAAAGAAATCGAATATGCAGAAGATAAAGTTGCCAAAGCCGCTGAACTCGAAGCCGCATACAATGCACAATTCTGTAATCCTTATGCCGCGGCGGAAAGAGGATATATTGATGATGTGATCAGACCATCCGACACACGCAAAAAACTCATTCGAGCTCTTGAATTACTTGAAACCAAGGAAGATTCGAATCCTTGGAAAAAGCATGGCAATATACCTTTGTGATTGATTGAATTCTTCAATACATTTTCGGGGATGAACATGAAATCAGTCGGCATGATTGCAATGCTCATATCATTGCTTTTTGCTTGTGGTATTCAAAAGAAAGGTTATCCTACTTCTGAATTAAAGCCAAAGCTCATTGATGGCGAGCACTATGTATATGTTCTTCCATCAGGTGAACAAGCATTTGTTGATCAATTTGATTATGCCACTGAATTCGAAGATGGATATGCCATCATTTGTGATTCCAATGAAGTCTGCGGAATCATCGATTCAACAGGCACAATCATTCTCCCCTATTCCCATCCTGATTTGTGGTTCGCAGGTGAAGGCATGTATTCATTCAGAAAGAATAATCGCATCGGTTTCATCGATCGTAAGGGTAATGTGCGCATCCCCGCAATCTATGGCGGTGATGGTGGCGCGAGACCTCGCTTTTCCGAAGGCGTGTGCGCAGTGATTGATTCGACGGATTCACATTATCTATTCATAGACAAAAATGGAAGAAAAGTCTTCGATAGAATCATCGAAGGAACACTCGGTGGAGCGGCCACATATTATTTTCCTGAATTTCATGATGGATTATGCGTGGCACATGACAAATACAAGTTTGGTTATATAGATCATATCGGTAAATGGGTCATTCCACCGCAATTCGATCAAGCTCATAGATTCAGTGAAGGACTCGCAGCCGTGCGTAAGAAAGGACTCGTCATGTTCATCAATGTGAAAGGTGAAAGTGCAATCAACAAATCTTTCGGCGCAATCGATGAAGGATGTTGTGGATTCGATTATGGATTTTTTCAGAATGGAAAAATGCGCGTGAATCTCGACTCCACACAATCAGACATTGACATCGATGATGAGCGATATGATTATCAAAGAGCCACTTGGGGAATCATCGATAGAAATGGAAATATTCTCGAAGTGGAAAAACCCTGATGAAGATCCATTATAATTCACCGGTCATTCTCACATTCTCACTCATGGCATTTGCAGTGATGATACTCTCTGTAATCACTGCAGGAAACAGTACTTCCCTGCTATTCACGGCATGGCCTTCAGGCTTGATGAATCCACTGAGTTATCTACGGATGTTCACACATGTGCTCGGTCATGCATCATGGGAACATCTCTTCGGTAATCTCACACTTATTCTTCTGATTGGTCCATTGCTCGAAGAAAAATATGGTTCAAAAACAATGCTTGTCATGATGGTCATCACGGCTCTCATTACAGGAATTATTTCCGTGTTGTTCATGAATACGGGACTTCTCGGCGCAAGTGGAATCGTCTTTATGCTCATTCTTCTCAGCTCCTTTGCGAATATCAAAAGTGGATATATTCCGCTCACATTCATCATCATTGTTATACTGTTTTTGGGCAAGGAGTTTTTGGCTTCACTCAAGCCCGATACAATCTCACAATTTGCTCATATCATGGGTGGCATTTGCGGTGGAATGTTTGGATTCTTGCATACCGATGAGAAAAAGAGGTAATGCTCAAATGGAAAAATCAGCATTGAACATATCTCCCACTTTTTCCATTCCAGAGGAAACAATCACCTTCAAAACCATGCGTGCTTCGGGTCCGGGTGGACAGAATGTAAACAAAGTAGAAACCAAGATTCGACTCATCTATGATTATACGCTGCATGTGAATCTTCCCGGTGAAATACTCAATAGACTATTATCCAATCCTGGAATCACCTATGATGCAAAAGGTCGAATCGTCATCACCGAGCAAAGTGGAAGAAGTCAATATGAAAACAAGTTGTTGGCTTTAAAAACTCTGAAAGCAATGTTTCGAAAAGCAATGATCAAACCAAAAATCAGAAAATCAACAATGCCCACCAGAGCTTCTAAAGAGGTGCGTTTGCAATCAAAAAAGATTGATGGAGCAAAGAAAAAATTCAGACAACAGAGGATAGATACAGATGAAGAATGATGTGATCATCATCGGTGCTGGAATTGGTGGAATGAATGCAGCAATGCAATTGGCTTCGCAGGGATACTCCGTGACCATTCTCGAGAAACGCTCCGAACCAGGTGGCAAAATGCGCCGGGTTTTTCATGGAGATTGTCTTTTCGATGCGGGCCCATCACTCATCACCATGCCCTTCATTCTTCGTGATGCATTCGCGCAAACAGGTGCAGTGCTTGATGAATATTTGAAATTACTACCGATTGATCCCATTTGTCATTATCGCTGGCTTGATGGCAAGAAATATGATTGTTATTCCAATCCACTCAAGCGCAATGAAGAAACAGAGAAGGTTTTCGGCAGAAAAAGCATGCAAGATATGAATGCATATCTCGCACATGCAAGTAAGGTTTATCATGCAACAAAAGATGTATTTCTCTTCAATCCATTCGATGGCTTCAAAGAATTTTTTAAACGGAAAAATCTCCCGCTTTTGCCTGCACTTCCTTCACTGAAATTCTCGAGTAAATTTCACACATTCAATGCAGAGTATTTTACAAATCCGAAATTAATTCAACTCTTCGACCGCTTTGCTACCTATAATGGTTCATCGCCCTATCTCGCGCCCGCAACACTCATGGTGATTCCATTCATTGAATTTGAATATGGTGGTTGGTATCCGGAAGGTGGCATCTATGCAATCGCAGAAGCATTTCACAAGAGATGCATGGAATTGGGAGTGAATTTCATCTTCAATGCTGATGTTGACGAGATCATCACAGATAAGAACAAAGCGAAGGGCGTGAAAACAAAAGACGGCAATATCCATGAAGCAAAACATGTTATTTCCAATGCGGATGTCTATCATGCGCGGCATGACTTGCTTCGAAAAACAAAAGAAAAAAAACCCGAGCTCTCAACTTCCGGTTTTGTGATGCTGATTCCAATGCATAAGAATCCCTTTGAAATGTCGCATCATACAGTTCTTTTTTCAGATGCATATGAGCAAGAATTCACGACAATCTTCAAAGACAAAAAATCACCCGAAGAAATGACTGTGTATATCAGCGTTTCCGGAAAGTCAGATTCATCGCAAGTGAGTAATGACAAAGAGAATTGGTTTGTCCTCGTGAATACGCCTCCAACTTCGGGTACAAAAGAATGGAATGAAGAAAAGACAGCGCGGTATAAACATTCCATATTGACTATGATTGAGCGTTTCCTACCGGACATGCAATCGTATATAGCCGATGAACCTTTCATCATCACTCCCGATCATTTCTCGATGGAATTTCATGCCACGGGTGGTTCGCTCTATGGATCTTCCTCGAATTCCATGTTCAGTGCATTCCTCAGACCCACGAATACCGATCCTCATATTCAAAATCTGCATCATTGCGGAGGCAGCGCGCATCCCGGAGGCGGTATTCCACTCGTGGTTTTATCGGGTCAATTCGCCGCACAATCTGTCATGGCACATTCCTGATTCTCTCGCCATTCTCAATTGCTTATCTTTGCCTTCATTCTTCATTGAAATCCTATGCTTCCGAATCCAGAATCACTCTCAAATGAACTATTGGCCGCGCAATGCATCATGCCACGACTTGTTCCGAGAGACTATGCCGAGAATCCAGAATTACAGAAAGAAATTTCCGAGCTTATTCAGCGAGGTATAGGAGGATTTTGTGTATTTCAGGGAGAAGCGGATCCAACTGCATTGCTTTTACATCAATTACAATTGAAGTCTGAGATTCCATTATTGTTTTCAGCAGATTATGAGCATGGTCTTCCGATGCGACTCGAAGGCGGAACAGATATGCCACATGCAATGAGCATGATGCAAGCACATGATCCGGATGCAACAAAAAGAGCCGCAGGATATATTGCCAAAGAAGCTAAAACCATCGGTGTGTATTGGAATTTTGCACCTGTTTGCGATATAAATACAGATACGAATAATCCCATCATCAATATTCGAGCATTTGCTGAATCCCCGGAACAGGCGGAAGCGCATATAATAGCATTTATTCATGGCACTCAATCTGCCGGAGTGATGGCTTGTGCAAAGCATTTTCCGGGTCATGGCAATACTTCAACTGATTCACATTCCGCATTACCACTCATAGACTGCTCACTCGAAGAATTGAAATCACGCGAATTCCTCCCATTCAAGACTGCAATCGATGCAGGTGTGAGATCCATCATGATTGGTCATCTCGCCATTCCTGCACTTGATGCATCGGGTCTTCCTGCCTCGCTATCACGCATAATCATGCATGATCTTCTGCGAGAAGAATGGAAATATTCCGGCATTATCGTGACAGATGCACTCGATATGCATGCAATCAGTAAAACATATTCTTCTGCTGAAGCAACAATTGCTTGTTTACAAGCCGGTGCAACCATCGCGCTTGTACCCGACGATGCAATTGAGGCATTGAATGGTTTGATTGAATATGTGAATACACATCCCGAATTCAGAGAAGTACTCATCGGGAATGTCAAGCGCATATTTGCAGAGAAAGAATGGTGTAATCTGAGTGAGAAACCACAATTGCAAACACCTCTTGACTCTAAAGTGATGGAAGAACATGCAATGCATGCACTCAATATGGCAAAGAAAGGATTACGCGTACATGATCCCAAATCATTATTGCCAATACCCGAAACTGCATCTTTTGCTGCATTTGCAGTATTGGGAGATGAGTCCGAACAAACCCTTGAAAAAGGGATATCACTCTTTCGCGTGATGGCACAATCACTCGAACAAGAATGTGATTTGGGTTTCATCAATAAAGACATCACAAAAGAAGAAGCAGAGGAATTCGCCGAGACTATCAAAGATGTGGATACTGTGATTCTGGGATTACTCATGAAACCGCAGTCATATAAAGGAACAATCAGCATTAATCCCGAAATTGCTCAAGCAATTGAAATACTCACGAAAGAGAAGAAAACCATCGCCTTTTTATTGGGAAGTCCATATCTGCACTCATCCGTTTCAGCCGATGCATATGTATGCGCATTTTCCGATGCACTTCCATCCATCGCGGCGGCCGCATTGACATTGTCCGGTAGATCATTCGGTAAAGAATGGACATCATCCGATGCAGGTAATTTTCATCCGGAGTCAATCTAATGTCCATGCGCAATCCACTTCAACTCCCCCGTATAGAAACTGAAGATGTCTATGTATTGATCCGCGCATTGAAGGATATCATGCATGGAATACTCATTGCGGAGCAAAGACCCGATACCTCCATTCGCGAAGTATTAAGAGCACATCGCTATTCTTCCGAACAAAGAACATTGATTGTTGAATCAGCTTATGCATTGCTTCGTTCATGGGAAGTACTTCGGTCAGCTCCATGGCAGAGAGAACCCAAGCCGATTCATATCGTTGGACTCTGGTTCACACTTTCCGGTGGAATCATTCCTGATGAATTACGCATACGATATATTCCTGAAGAAATTGATGCATTGCTCGATGCATGCGAAAAGACATTGGAACATAAAGGCATTTTTGCATTCTTTCCCGATTGGTTCAATGAGCGATGTGAAAAAGAATTGGGCCATGATCTCTGGCATGATATCGCAATGTCCCAAATCACCGAGCCACGAACATTTATTCGTACGAACACACTCAAATGTACTCGTGAAGAATTGATTGATTCACTCTCAAAACAATATATCAAAGGTATTGTCATTCCCGCGAATGATACCGGAGTGGAAATTTCATCACCCGATAAAATCTTTGCAAGTGAAGCATTCAAAAAAGGAATGTTTGAAATGCAGGACATCGCTTCACAGATGATTGCGCCAATGCTGAAAGTCACACCACAATTCCGTGTTATTGATGCATGTGCCGGAGAAGGTGGAAAGACATTGCATATCGCAGCATTGATGGAGAATAAGGGCAGACTCATCGCAATGGATATTCATCAGTATAAATTGGATGAACTCAAAAGGCGAACCAGAAGAGCAGGTGCTTGGAATATAGAGACAAGACTCATTGAAACATCCAAAGACATCAAAAAACTAAAGGCGTCGGCAGATGCAGTATTGATCGATGCACCTTGCTCGGGTACGGGAGTGCTCCGCAGAAATCCCGATACACTCATGAAAAAGTCCAATGCATCCATAGATGAATTGATGTCCATACAAGATGAACTTCTATCTTCCTATAGCTCCATGGTAAAACCCGGCGGATGTTTGGTCTATGCCTCATGCAGCATACTTCCCTCCGAAGGCGAAGATCGCATTCAGAAGTTTTTGCAAACTGATAAAGGCAAGGATTGGACATTGGAAGAAGATAGAAGATGGTGTCCTGCCAAAGATGGCTTCGATGGTTTCTACTGCGCCAGAATACGCAAAAGCTCATGATATTCAAGGATATAGCAACGATTTCGTAATTTTCCCATCATTCATAAATCATATAGCTCATGAATCCCGATTTGCATAAAATCCAGACTGCATTGATCAGTGTTTCAGATAAAACAGGCATTCTCGAATTTGCCAAAGAACTCCATGCTCTTGGCATACAATTGATCTCCACGGGCGGAACGGCATCAATGCTGAAAGAGGCAGGATTGCCTGTCACTCCCGTTAAAGACATCACCGGTTTTCCGGAAATCATGAATGGAAGAGTCAAAACATTGCATCCAAAGATCCATGGTGCATTGCTCGCAAGACTCAATGATGCAAGTCATGTAGATGCAATGAATGAACACGGAATCAATTCCATAGATCTTGTTATTGTGAATTTATATCCCTTCGAAAAAACCATTTCACAACCCACTAATGATGAACAAACCTGTATCGAGAATATCGATATCGGTGGACCTGCCATGGTGCGAGCCTCCGCAAAGAATTTTGAATGGACAGCAATTGTGGTGAATCCGACACATTATGATGAAGTGCTTACTGAATTGAAAAATACAGGTTGTATTTCACTTGGACTCCGCAAGCATTTGGCAGGCGAAGCATTCACGCATACGGCATCATATGATTCCATGATTGCACGATGGTTTGCAGAAAGACAAGGCATCGCATTTCCTGAAGTACTCACGCTTTCCATGCCGGCCGATCAATCGCTTAGATATGGTGAGAATCCACATCAGAATGCAAAACTCTATGGAGCATTTTCTTCCATCTTTACACAATTGCATGGAAAGGAATTGTCCTATAATAATATCATGGATATCGATGCGGCTTCACGCATTGCACTTGAATTCGATGAACCAGTAACTGTTATCGTGAAGCATAATAATCCATGCGGTGTCGGCATCGGCAATTCATTATCAGATGCATATCACAAAGCATTCGCAACTGATACTGTTTCTCCTTTCGGTGGCATTCTTGCATTCAATAGAGAAATGGATCTTGAGACAGCTGAAACAATTCATTCATTGTTTGCCGAAGTATTGATCGCTCCTTCTTATACCGAAGAAGCTTTGTCATTACTCATGAAAAAGAAAGACAGAAGACTTCTCATCTGTAGATATGATGCATTGAAGCAAGCAATTACAGGAAAGCATATTCGCAGTGTTGCCGGTGGACTTCTCATTCAAGATGAAGATGCACAATTGTTAAACGAAGCAGCATTGCAAATTGTAACGGAAAGACATCCCAACGAGGAAGAATCCAAAGCTATGGATTTTGCATGGCGCATTGCAAAGCATGTGAAGTCAAATGCAATTGTCTATGCATCTTCCGATCGCACACTTGCAATTGGCGCAGGTCAAATGTCAAGACTCGACTCCGCACGCATAGCCGTGAAAAAGGCGCAAGATGCTGGTATTAATCTCAAAGGTTGCGCGGTTGCTTCCGATGCATTCTTCCCATTTGCCGATGGCATGTTGCAAGCTGTAGAAGCCGGTGCAACAGCAGTGATTCAGCCCGGTGGTTCGGTTCGTGATGCGGAAGTCATATCTGCAGCTAATGAAAACAATGTGACGATGATGCTTACGGGCATGAGACATTTCAGACATTAAGGACATTTCGTGAAATTACTTTTTCGCGTTCTTGGATATCTTGGACAATTCAAACTATTATTGATATTGTCCATCACGCTGAATACGCTGTTCTCAATTTTGAGCACAGTGACAATCATCGTTATTCAACCTGTCCTTCAAGCATTGTTTGAACCCGATACGATGCAAAAAGCAAATACGATTTCATCAAATGATAGTTTTTCCGGACAAGCGAAGAATTGGTTTTTCACGCATGTCATGAGTTTTGTTCAAGGTGCTTCACATTCCGAAACATTATTTAAACTCGGCATTCTCATCATCACCCTGTTTGCATTCAAGAATCTTGCGAAATATCTGGGGAATAATGTCAATACACGCCTCGGCGAAGGTGTGATCAAATCTATACGCGATCAACTGTTCTCGCGTATGATGTCACAGTCCATGGAGCATTTCAATAAGAGTAAAGTTGGTGATGGCATTTCTTTGATGATCAACTCCGTGGGTGTGATGAATGGTGCAATCACTCCATTATTCTTCACGCTGTTCAGACAACCGATTGAAATCGCACTTTTTCTCGGCGTGCTCATCACCTATTCTCCATATCTCACATTGATTGCATTCAGTACGAGCATAGGAAGTTTGCTACTCATCAAACTCACGACTTCACCAATCAAAAAGTATGCGCATCGTATGCAAGATGCAATGGCACATTTGACGCATGTATTACAGGAGTTTTTGAGTGGCATTCGCATCGTGAAGTCAACAAGCAGTGAGAAAAAGGCGAGTGACATCTTTCATGGTGAAACAAATACCTATGTAAGAGCAACGATCAAGAATCAAAAGATCGTAGATCTCGTACCGGCCATCAATGAAATGTTGGCAATCATATCTCTTTGCGCAGTATTGTTCATCGGCGGAAATGAAGTGTACTCGGGTCAAATGAAAGCACATGAACTCATGACATTTCTCTTTGCCTTATTCAGCATCATGTCACCCATCGCACAGATCACCAGCACACCTGCTATGATTCAAAGAGGCTTGGTTGCAGCGCAAAGTATATTTACCGTGATGGATAAGTCACCCGAAGTAAAAGATGGTTCTGCAATATGTCCTTCATTCCAATCCAATATCAGTTTCAATGATGTCACTTTTTCTTATGATGGAAAGCACAATGTGCTCGAGAATATCTCACTATCCATCAAGAAAGGAGAGAAGATTGCTCTGGTCGGTCAAAGTGGATCAGGAAAATCAACGATGAGTGATCTTGTGATTCGACTCTATGATCCCAATTCCGGAAGCATCATGATGGATGATGCACCTATTCAGTCATATACATTGGATTCATATCGTTCACATTTTGGCATTGTTTCTCAAGAAGCATTTCTCTTCAATGATACCATAGCCGCAAATATCGGATTCGGTTCTGATGCAGATCAGGATGCTATCATCGAAGCTGCGAAGATTGCACATGCACATTCCTTCATCATGGAATTGCCAAATGGATATGATACAGTGATTGGAGATCGCGGTGTATTACTCTCCGGTGGACAAAGACAACGACTTGCCATTGCTCGCGCTCTTGCCCGCAGACCCGAAATCCTTATTTTTGATGAAGCAACATCGGCTTTAGATGCTGAATCTGAAAAACTCGTACAAGATGCAATTGCGAATGTGTTAAAAGACAGAACTGCACTCATCATCGCGCATCGCTTATCAACCATCATTGATGCAGACAAAATTTATGTCTTCGAGAAAGGTCGCATCATTGAATCAGGCAATCACAAAGAATTACTCGCAAATGGCGGAATATATGCTTCGATGTGTGCTTTGCAATCTCTCGATGCATAAGAAATCTCAATATCAATCGGAATTCACATGGCTTATCCTTTTTCAATCATAGAAGAAAAGTGGCAAAAGTTTTGGACTGAACAGAATAGTTATGCAGTTCAGGAAGATCTTTCCAAACCCAAATATTATGTCCTCGACATGTTTCCCTATCCTAGTGGTGCGGGTTTGCATATCGGACATCCCGAAGGATATACCGCAACCGATATCATCGCTCGTTATAAATCGATGCGAGGATTCAATGTGCTTCATCCAATGGGTTTTGATGCATTCGGTTTGCCCACAGAGCGCTATTCCATGGTAACAGGAATTCATCCCGCGATTGCCACAGAAACCAATATCAATAATTTCAAAAGACAATTGAATCTACTTGGTTTGGGCTATGATTGGAATCGTTCTGTAAATACCACCGATCCAAATTATTATAAGTGGACGCAGTGGATGTTTCTGAAGATCTACAATTCATGGTATGATGAAGAACTTCAAAAAGCTCGTCCGATCAGTGAATTACCAATTCCTCAGCATCTCACAAATTCCGTGAATATCGAAGCATATAGAGATGAACAGCGTCTTGCCTATACCGCCAATATTCCCGTGAATTGGTGCGAAGAATTGGGAACGGTTCTCGCGAATGAGGAAGTCGATGAGTGGAAAGACAAAGGATATACCGTAGAGCGCAGACCAATGCGACAATGGATGATTCGCATCACGAAATATGCCGATAGACTTTTGAATGATTTGGAATTCGTGGAATGGCCGGCTTCAACAAAAGAAATGCAAAAGCATTGGATCGGTAAATCAGAAGGTGCAGAGATATCTTTCAAGGTCGATGATGCACATGCCGTGAAGGTGTTCACGACAAGACCGGATACAATATTCGGAGCCACATATCTCGTACTTGCTCCTGAACATCCACTTGTTGATATCATCACGACAGCTGAACAGAAGAATGCAATCGAAGAATATCGCAAAGTTGCATCACTCAAAAGTGATTTGGAAAGAACTGAATTATCGAAAGAAAAGACCGGTGTGAACACAGGTGCATTCGCAATTAATCCTGCAAATCAAAAGCCGATCCAAATTTGGATTGCCGATTATGTACTCGCGCATTATGGAACTGGCGCCATCATGGCTGTTCCGGGTCATGATGAGCGCGATCATATATTCGCAAAACAGTTTTCACTCCCGATCATCCAAGTGGTCAAACCAGTAGATGATTCCG
>JBIKKD010000085.1:0-6083 GCA_044360565.1 Kapaibacterium sp. (SeqCode) | reverse complement strand
ATGAACTATATGAAATGGCACAAGCTCAATCCATCGATGCCATGTATCATGAATCAGTTGCAAAAGCCGTGAAGACGGCTCTACAAAAAAATAATCCCGTATTGATTACGGGATCATTTTATCTTGCTGATGAGGCGATACAAGCGCTTGAAGAATTGGGGATCAACTATTAATCTGAAAGATCA
The DNA here is from genome assembly GCA_044360565.1 of Kapaibacterium sp. (SeqCode). Taxonomy (GTDB): domain Bacteria; phylum Bacteroidota; class Ignavibacteria; order Kapaibacteriales; family UBA961; genus UBA961. The sequence goes on along the minus strand of JBIKKD010000085.1, from coordinate 5,898 downwards.
TCACCCGGAAGTGGGGTGAAGGGAAGTCTCATTGGAAGTTCTGCTGTTGACCAAGCAGTATGAGAACAGAGCGTGGCAATCTTCACCAAATTATCCATATTCAATTTGCTTATTTCATCGCTCACTTTGTGATAATCTTCATGTTCACCGGTATAGTAAAACAATACCGGAATTCTCTTCATCGCAAAACTTGCCTGGTCACTTCTAAAGAAATATTGTTCGATTGAATAAGTCAAATTGAATGTATCTGAATCGAATAGTGTGCGATTCACTTCGGCATTCAAATCAGCCAATTCTTTGCATCGGGTATTTCCCCCGATATACAAAGTGTCATTCACCGAACGACCAATCATGTCCATATTGAGCATGGCTACACAATTCTTGATTGGAAGCGGTGGATTGTCCGCAAATGCTTTGGAACCAAGCAAACCTTTTTCTTCACCTGAAAATCCAACAAATACAATTGAGCGCTTTGGCTTGGAAGTGGCATTGGCAATTGCTTCTGCGGAGAGAAGAATTCCCGTTGTTCCGCTTGCATTATCATCTGCTCCATTGAAAATCGAATCTTTCGCGGGATCATTTGGTCTGGAATGTCCTACATGATCATAATGCGCTCCGATGACCACATATTCATCAGGCAATTCACTGCCCTTGATCATACCCATCACATTTTTCACTTCTACTTTTTCAGAGCGAAGAGTTGTTTGCAAAGAAAGTATCTCAACATTTTCAATTACTCTAGATTGATTGCCCATCAATGAATCGATATTTTTTTGCCATGACTTGAGAGTGTCCACTGCACCAAAAGCCATTTCCACGAATCGTTCTCCCGCGCTAATGACAGGAATATTCGGACTATCTGCATTCTTTCGTGAAAGTGGAAGTGCATCTGCCGGAATATTTGGATAGAGCGATGGCCATGGAAATCCTGTGGGTCTTATTTTTAATGAACTGGAAGGACCTGATAATACAATCACTCCGACAGCACCTTTCGCAACTGCAGTCTTGATTTTGGATTGCATGCGGGAATACTTTGTGAATCTCTTGCCGTCAAAAACACTGCTGTCATTATCCATTTGAGGTTCACCACGAAGTATGATGACAACCTTTCCTTTGACATCAAGATCTTTATAATCGTCGTATTTGTACTCCGGTGCCGTGATTCCATATCCTGCAAAAGCCAGTTGTGCATACTCAGCGTTGGATGAACCTGAGTACTCAAAAGGAATGAAATCATCTTTCAGTGCCATTTCTGAAATCTGCATACCTTTCTTCACAATGAATGTTGTCGGCTTATCCAAATGAAGTCTTTCCAAAGTATATGTATGATAATAAGAACCATTGATTGGCAAAACACCCAATTGCTTGAATTGATCTGCGATATATGATGCCGCTTTTTCCAATTCAGGGCTTGGCGTATTTCTTCCTCTCATTTCATCGGAAGCAAGCATATTGATATGCATTTTGGCTCGAGACATTGAGATGGTCGGCAATGAAACAGTGGATTCATTTGCCTGGAGAATATGCAGACTAATCAGCATAAGGAATGTACAAAGGGAATTTCTCATTGCATTATAATTTTGATGTATGAAACTTGAGAGGAATATCATGTCTTTCTTGCATTAATGTTTGAATCAATGTAACAATTTTCATTTCATCTTCTTGATTCAATCCTGATTGCAATTGTCTTCGAAGTGCATTGAGTTCAATGTCAAGATGTTTTAATCGCAATGATGCAAGAGCTTCCACGAGGAGTCTTTCTTCAATATTCTCGGGGAATTTTACATTGAACTCTTTCCATTTTGGACTCGCGATGACTTTCCCAAAGAGAATGTCCATGAGCAATTCTCGGACTGTTTCTTCGAGATCATTTCTTTCGGACAAAACAATATGCACTGGCCTGCTTCCATGCTGCGTATACGCAAGGATGATTTCATCATAGAGTTTTCCTGCCGCTTCAGATATGAATGCTTGCTTTGTGATATTCAATTTGATGCATAAAGCACGGAGCGATGGCTCATGTGTCAAAGCCAAATGCAAGATCTCTTTTTCTTCCGGCAGAACACTGACTTGGAGTAGATCAGCATGCTTTGTTGTTTGAGTGACATCAGTTTGCTGTATTGTCTTCTTCTGAATGGAAAATGCATTTCTATTTGCATTGATTGATGGCAATGATGCTTTTCTCAATTCATCATAGAGATGTGAAATTTGTCCATAACTCAAATGCAAAGTATCTGAGATTTGCTGAATGTAAAAATCATGCTGCAAGATATCGGGAATTTTTGCAACCGTTTCAATCAATGAACGAATGGCTTGTGCTTTTTCGGCAGGACTGTTCAGCAATCCTTGTTTTCTGAATGATTCAATCTTGAATTGAATGATGGTCATCGCCAATTCGATTGCTCGTCGGAAAGATTCGGGTCCACGGTTTCGTACAAAACTATCGGGATCTTCACCTTCCGGAAGCGCAATCAATCGAACATCAAAACCTTGCTCGATTGCCAGGTCGATCCCACGCAAAGCGGCTTGCTCACCCGCGGCATCGCCATCATAGACGATATAGAGTTTTTTGGAATAGCGCGACAATAACTGCAATTGTTCCGTGGTTAGTGCTGTTCCGCTACTCGCAACCGTATTGCTGAAACCTGCTTGTACCAAGGAAATCGTATCGGCATATCCTTCAGTTAGAATCGCATAACCGAGTGATCGAATCGATGACTTGGCTTGCGCGAGACCATATAGAATGCGACTCTTGTCATAAATCAAGGATTGTGGTGAATTGATATACTTCGGTTGTGCATCATCTTCCACCATGCGTCTTGCGCCAAAACCAACAACTTTTCCCAAATGATTATGCACCGGAAACATTGCTCTTCCACGGAATCGATCATATGCTGAATTGTCTTTTTCTCTTCGTAAAATCAATCCCGCATCTTCCATGGCTTGATCAGAAAAGCCGGATGATGTCAAAAATTGCAATGTCTGCGTCCACGAATCCGGTGAAAATCCAAGACCGAATAATTCCTGAATATCATCATCAAATCCTCTGCGCATGAAATATGCATAGGTCTGTTGACCAGAAAATTGCTTTAACTGTTCGCGATAATATGACTCTACTTTTTGCATGATCAAATAGGCTGCTTCTTTTCTCGCATGTCTTGCTAGTGCTTCGGGATCTTTCACTTCATCTTCCGGAAGTGGAACACCTGCTCGATCTGCAAGCATGCGAATGGCTTCGGGGAAAGATAGTCCGAGCTTATTCATCAGAAAATGAAATGCATTCCCGCCCTTACCACAAGAAAAACACTTGAAAATGCCTAATTCTGCATTTACATTCATTGATGGTTTTTTATCCGGATGGAATGGACAGAGTCCGAGATATCCTTTGCCCGAACGCTTCAATTGCACAGACTCGCTGATGAGATCAACGATATCGGTGCGTTGGCGTATTTCATCCAAAAGATGTTCGGGATATAACATGTCAGGGTTTCGGATAAATAATGAGTCGATGTTTGACAGATTTAGGATTTGTTCCAATCACGGTGATTCCTGCTGGAACGACAAATGTTGGAATGATGAATCCTGATGAATCCTCAGTCAATTGAGGATAATATACAATTGCTTTGATATCATCGGGGCTGAGAGAAGCGAGCCTTCGCACTCCGCCTCTTATCTGTGTGCTGATTCTGCTCGGCTCAATGCTATGCTCGGAATTTATCGGTGCTCCGGAAATGATGATAGGAACATCATTAACCGTGATTTCCGCTATTTGTTGAATATCGCCGGAAATAGTCACTTCTTTGATTGCACTTGTCACAAGATTGGGAAGTGAATCTTGAAGTGGAACGGTGAAGGAAAATGGTCCGGTCAAATCATTGAATGCCAATGTATTCGTAGCCCATGATCTGAGAGTCGGGATGATAGATCCATTGCCACGCAAAACTATGCTGTCGGGTTCAATCTTTACTTTCCCGATCAGCATATATCCCTCAGCTGGATTAATGGATACTCGAGATTGCACCGGTACGCTTTGTCTGAACAACATGCCTGTTTTAAGCATGATGCTTTCCGGTAATAATTCCACGACTTTTTCTAAACTCACAGATGGATTGATCCCCTGCAAAATATCGGACTTTGTCAATTCAACGATTCCATCCGGAGCAACTTTTGCTTTAGCCAAATCTATCCTACATTCTTTACCCGAACTGAAATACTGCAAATAGAGCAATTGCCATCCCGATGTGCGAAGTTTCACCGATATTGAACCCGGTGGCTCCATTTCAAGTGAGCGCTCTTCGGGTAAATCAATGATGAGCGGATATGTGACATATACTGTTGACGGAGTGGTCAAACTCACATAACCCCATAAACCCAATGCTAAAACAATGGATAAAATAATGGGCATTATGGGTCTTTTACTTGTCATACTCAGTTTCGAGTCTCAAAATGGAGTGATGCAAATTTACAAAACTCCCTTGTCAGCATCCGGACTTTTACGGAATCACGGGCTTATCATTGATAAATAGTGATATTTTTGTCCAAGAAATCAATGTGAAATACTCTATGAATCAGATTTTCTCCGGATTATTCATTCTTTGCACATTCCTTCTCGGCTTGTATGGTACAGGTTGCGAGAAGCACAATGATGATGGGAAGATTCATATTGTTGCTACCACGGGAATAATCGGTGATATATTGCAATCCTCGCTCGATTCTAATTTCGTGATTCATGTACTCATGAAACCGGGTGTCGATCCTCATTTGTATAAAGCTACCGCAGGCGACATTTCTCTCCTTTTGAATGCCGATATCATCATATTCAATGGCTTGCATCTTGAGGGCAAGATGAGCGAAGTACTCGCAAAATTATCCGCCAAAAAGAAGGTCATTGCTATGTCCGATCATTTGCCGGAACATGCTCTTCGATTGATCGATGGAGCCCATGACCCGCATCTTTGGTTCGATGTTCAATTGTGGCATGATGCTCTTCAGGGAACTTTGAAGACGATTGCAAAGTATTATCCCGCTGAATCGCAATCAAGCAAAGTAAAAGCGGATGAATATGCAAGAAAACTTCAGAAGCTACATGCATGGACAGATTCTTTGATAACAACCATTCCGGAGCAAAGGCGTTATCTCATCACCGCACATGATGCCTTCGGATATTTCGGTCATGCATATGATATCAAAGTGGTCGGATTACAAGGAATGTCAACACTCAGTGACTTCGGAATGAATGATCTCATGAGCATAGGCAATCTGATTCTCCAAAAAGAAATCCGATCCATATTTGTTGAAATGTCAATCGCACCAAGATCAATGGAAGCATTGATGCTGAATGTCACATCTCGCGGAGGCTCGGTAAATATCGGAGGCAATCTATATGCCGATGCGCTTGATGCTTCAAACACAAATGCCGGGACATATATCGGCATGATCAAACATAATGTCAACACTATTGTGAAAGCACTCAAATGACAATGATTCCATCGGACGACATAGCTTCTTTGCGCAAAGAATATAAGCGCGGTGATTTGATTGAATCGACCATTCCCGGAAATCCAATGCAATTGTTTTCCGAATGGTTCATTGAAGCAGGACCAATGGGAATTATTGAACCGAATGCGATGATTCTTTCTACGGTTTCGCAGGATGGAAAACCGTCCTCTCGTACAGTGCTTCTCAAAGGAATTGAAGCAGAAGCTTTTGTATTTTTCACAAATTATGAAAGTAGAAAAGCAGTTGACATTGCGCAAAATCATTCTGTGTCTTTGCTATTTCTTTGGCTTGAAGCAGAAAGGCAAGTGCGCATTGAAGGAATTGCTTCTCGCATTTCACCCGAAGATAGCAGAGCTTATTTCAAGTCTCGTCCCAGGGAAAGTCAATTGGGTGCATGGG
>JBIKKD010000084.1:0-6118 GCA_044360565.1 Kapaibacterium sp. (SeqCode) | reverse complement strand
ATTCCACTGAAGGCATTTTACCTTTTGTTTCGACCATTTATCTGGGCGCTTAACAGCGTTGCGAATCTCTTGCTTTCATTGATTGGCATTGAATCTGCAAAAGAACAAGATTTGCACAGCGCAGAAGAATTGCGTTATCTCTTTGAGGAAAGTTCAAAGAGTGGAATGATTGAAATGAATGAGCAAGAGATGATTGAGAATGTATTTGTGTTCCAGGAAACAACCGCTTCGGAAATCATGATCCCGAGAGGAAAGATCATTGGACTTGAAATAAACATGACGAGAGATTCGATTGTTGAAACCGTGATTGAACAAGGCTATTCTCGCATGCCGGTGTACCAAGAGACTTTCGACAATATTATCGGCATCGTTTATGCAAAAGATATTCTAACCATGATGTCCTTCAGCGATTTGATCATTTTGCAGGACATTGTCAGGCCGGTAACATTCATTCAAGAATCAGACAAGATTCATTCGCTTCTTACGAAGATGCAAAAGCAGAAATTTCATATGGCGGTTGTACTTGATGAATTCGGTGGAACTTCGGGTTTGGTAACCCTGGAAGACATCATGGAAGAACTTGTTGGTGATATTCAAGATGAATATGATGAAGAAAAACCGATTGTGGAATCGAAGAATCCGGAAGAATGGACCATCTCCGCGGATGCTTCTATTGCTGATGTCAATGAATTCCTCCCCTATCCATTCCCCGAATCCGATGAATATCAAACCGTTGGTGGAATGATCAATCATATTTCCGGAAGAATTCCCGGACGCTACTCGCGTGTCAATTTACCCCCGGTATATATTTGCTTTATCGATCAATCGAATAGTCGAAAAGTTGAATCAGTGACATTAAAAGTCGACAAAGACAAACTGTATGCCACAAAAGATTGATCATATTCTTTCGCAGAAAAACATAAGATGATCATTCTCATTTCGTGTTAGAATAATCACACCATGCGACTCTGAATTCTCTGCAAATTTGATTTGTTTTCGAAGTGTGTCGGGCTCAATCGGAAAACCTCGTTTCTTGATTTCCGTTAATCTATTCCACTTAAATTCATTGATGCATTCTTGCAATCGTCGCCGAGAATACTTCTCTTGATGTAGAATGCTAAAATGTGCAAACCAATCCGCATCATGCTTGCTATCGCTCATTCCATATGCAATGGATCTATCAATCACGGCAATGTCATTCTCTACATACATTGATGTAAGATCACCTCGAATGAGCGCAGAATGAGGTTCCAATAAGTATGCATAAGTCTGCGATGTTTTCACATCAGCGAGTTGAGGCAATTTTCCTTTCGCTTCCGGAATGAATGTTTTTTGTTTATCAATCAATGTGACTGTTCCATCAATCACATCCACATTGAACCACAATATCTGTTCTCGACATTCCCTTCCAAATCCAAGAAATTCTCTTTTGAAATCACCCTCTATCCTTTCACCGGGTGCTATTTTGATTCCACTTCTCTTGGCTTGTCGGGCCATGTCAATCAATTGATGCAGATTCGGAGAATAAATACCCGTCAGTGAATTTCTTTCTATCCCGGATTTACGCCGCGATGGATCTGCCCAAAATATATCAGCTGATGTAATTTCTGCTTCCGAACCATCAATGCATAGTGGGCTGATTTCCTGACCATGTTGCATGCAGTTCAACTTTGCAAGTGAAGCAATAAACTCGTCCAATTCATGTGTAATCACTTGATTCGCACCATTCATGATTGCGGAGAAAGCATGCATTCCGGATCCGGTACATATTTCCAGGAATCTTTGATTTCTGCAATCAAGTCTATTGATGACATGATTTGCAAATGCCGGTTCACTACTTTGCATCAATGTTTGCTCGGTGAAATACCAAGGCATTATGGATGCATATTCAGATAATGTTTGTGCACGATGGGTGGACATAGCAATATCCAATATTTTGGATATTAACTCATGATGGAATTGTGGGAATTTCGATCTGGTCTGTTGGATGATATTCGGAGTGATTTTGTAATCTGTGGATGCAAGCAAATCCTGAACCGTATGAATGATTGCAGGAAAATGCTTTGTAAACAAATCACTGTAATTCATGCAGGCAATTAGAAGGAGAGTTCCAGAACGACAGGACAGTGATCCGATCCATGTTGATCGGGCTGATGATATGCATTGACCACATTTGGAACCAAATCTTGAGTCACCCAATGATAATCAATACGCCAGCCAATATTTCTATCGCGCGATCTTGTCTTTACATCCCACCATGTATAATGCTCAGGCTCTTGATTGAACAATCGAAATGTATCAACATACCCGAGTTCTTGAATGTGATCAAGCTTCACTCTTTCAACATCCATGAAACCTGAAGTCTTTTTATTTTCATTCGGCCTTGCCAAATCTATCGGATGATGTGCTGTATTATAATCTCCACAAATGATGAGCTTTTTACCTTGAGCTCGAAGACCTTCGCAATATTCAAAGAATGCATCATAAAAATCCAATTTATACAGCAGTCTCTCATCACGCGCACCACCATTCGGAAAATATACATTAAGCAAAGTGAATTGTTCGAAGTCAGTCTGCATCACTCTGCCTTCTTGATCAAATCGCTCAATGTCAATATTACGGTTCACATGAATTGGTTCAATTTTGGTGAAAGTTGCCACACCACTATATCCGCCTCTGACAGAACAAGAATGATAATAATCTCTATATCCCGGCGGTGGCCATACATCAGTTGGAACCTGCTCTCTTTCCGCTTTGGTCTCTTGAACGCAGAAAATATCGGGTTGTTCATTGATCACATAATCGGCGAGTCCTTTTTTTATGGAGGCACGAATACCATTGACATTCCAGCTGATGATTTTTATCATTCGGTCACCTGTACCGGAATAGCATCTCTCAACTCTTTCAAGAAAGAATCCATCAATTTTGCTTGCTTTTGCTGAAGGGCCATTTGTTCAATTTTCTTAAAATCAGAACTTAAAGAAGGAGAATGTTCGGCGATGTTTTTCTTCTTGAGAATGATATGAAGAGATGGCTTTGTTGGATCTGCCATATATGGCAATGGTTGTGACACTCCGCCTTCAGGCAAGGTTTCAACAATTGACTTCAAATCGGCAGGAAGTCTGTTTAGTTCAATCACACCCATTGAACCACCGAATCCTTGTGTTTCCTTTTCATCAGAATATTGTTTTGCAAGATCCTCAAATGATTCACTCTTTTCCACTCTTTCTTTCAAATCGGTCAAGATTTTTTCAACTCTGCTTTTATCATCCGCGGAACCGCCAAGCTTCAATAGAATATGTCTGGTATGGGAAGCATCTTTTCTCTTTTCAATCGTTTGGATTATGTGAAAACCGAATGGACTTTCAATTGGCTGCGAAGTTTCACCGGATTGTAAATCATAAGCGGCTCTTTCATATTCAGCCACGAATTTTCCTTTGTCAACCCAACCTAAATCTCCACCTGTACTTGCTGAACCGGGATCACCGCTATGTCTTTTAGCGAGTTCTGCAAAATCAACTCCTTTCAAAATGGAATCTCTGATTTTCAATGCCAATCGCTTCACTTCTTCTTTTGCATCCGCACTTGGCTTGATATGCTTCACGATATGAGCCAACTCAACGGAAGCAGGAATTGCACGAATTGAATCACGGTATTGATTATAGAAGTCTTCAACTTCACGGTTTGTACATTTCACACCCATGAACTTCTGTTGTTGGAGTCGTTCAACCAAGAGTTGTTTGCGAACTTCTTCTCGATAATTTTTTCTGATGCGGGAAACTGACATGCCATATAAGTCTTCCACCCTTTTTTCAGAGCCATATGTTTGCATGAGGTTCTGCATCATGAAATCAAGACTTTGATTTATTTCTTCATCCATGACGGCAATGCTGTCCTCGACTGCCTTCGTAACCATCAATCGTTCATTGATGAGTGATTCAAGAACTTGTTTTCTCAATTCAGGATCACTTGGATTCACTTTGGGATTTTGTTGCAAAAACATTGCGATTCTTCCCTCGATATCCGATTGCAAGACAATTTCTCTACCCACAGTGGCAATGATTTTATCAAGCACTTGGGATTGCTGAGCATATAGAGAAAATGCGGAAAGAACAATTACAATACTAGAGACAAAATATTTCAGCATGAACTTATTCCAAGAGAAGAAGCCCGACTATTGCCGGGCTTAATTTGTATTACTTTTTCAACATTGATTCAAGCACTTTATTCTGTATCGTCACAGGATACTGTGTTTTGATTCGGGTCAGCCATTCTTCCGTTAGCTTTTTCTGCACCATGTCCTGAAATGCAGGAGCAAAATCCGGAATAGCTTCTTCAAATTTCTTTTCACGAGGTTGTACAATTTCATTCACGAGGAGAAGCACATATCCTCTTTCGAATTGTTCCGGTCCCATAATTCCACCGACTGTGGTTTTTTGCTTTTCAATCAAAGCAGCCAATTTGCTTTCTTTTACTGATTGCAGAGAATAGCGACCCTTTTTCTCTTTGAAACCGGGTCTTTCAGTGAATTGAGAAGCAAGTGTCTCGAAAGATTCACCGGCATTCAATTTCTCGCGCAGTGTCTTTGCAATGGAATCAGAAGTGACATAAATCTCGCTGATATCATATTTCACATCAGTTTTATACTTTGTCTTTGTGGTATCCCAATAGCTTCTTGCGGAAGTTGAATCGAATTTCAATTTGCTCCATACTTCTTGCTCTTCAACCTTAAAGAGTAAAATACCATCTCTGAATTCACGCATCAAAGCGCCAAATTCAGGGTATTCTTTTTCCAGCGGTGCAGTTGTAAGTTTCAAACACTTTGGATCTGTCATCTTGTCTAAAGCTCTTGTGATGCCGAGAGTATTTGCAGTGATTGTTCTATACTCTTGTTTTTTGACACTATCCAAGAAATTACCAATAGTGATGATGCCTTGATCTTTCACATTGTATAGTGGCAATGACTTGATATCAGAAATAACTTTTTTGAAAGTATTTGTATCGGCCATGATCTTCATGGTATCGGACATTGATGTCAATTGCTTCAATGAGGCCAAATCCATTCCCCAACCGAGTGATGTTTTCAAAGAGTCAAGAAAACGGCGTTTATCTTCTTCGAAATAGATTCTCTTATATTCTTTCTTGAGTGCATCGCGATCTTCATCCAAATCGATTTCTTTTGTTGAATCTCTTTTGATGATGTGAACGCCATAATCAGTCCATACTTTACCGGAAATCTCGCCATCTTTCAAGGTATACAATGCAGACTCAAAGGAAGGATGTAATACATCTCCTGAACCGCCCTCCATTCCTTTTGAACGAGTATACCAACCACCGAGCGAACCGGATTTTTCTTTGCTTGATGCATCGTCAGAGTTATCTTTTGCTAGAGCACCGAAACTTGTACCGGTTTTGAGGAGTGCAAGCAAACTATCCGCTTTTGCAGAAGCTTTTAGTGAATCTTCGGATGAAGACATAAAGCAAAGAATATGACTTGCCTTAACTTTGATGCGAGATTCATTTTTAAGTGTTTTGACGATGAAATACCCACCACGACCAATGATGATTGATGGATGCACTTGACCTGCAGGGGTTGCATAAGCCGCATCTTCAACCGCACGCAAAATTCTACCACTTGTGATATAAGGAAGAAGTCCGCCTTTATTTCCGGTTTCACGATCTTCAGATGAATCACGAGCAATGCGTTCAAAGTCTGCACCCGCTTTCACGATTGACAATAATCTTTCGGCTTTTTGCCAAGATTTAACTGTATCAACAGGACGCTCGACAAAGATGATCGCAACTTGCAATTCTCTTTTTCTTCTTTGCAACATTTGATCTATTGTCGGCTCGACAATTTTCTTTTCATAGAGATAATTGTCGGCAAGAAGCTTTCTGTTCTGCTCTATGTCAGCTTTAACCGCAGAATCTTGATCCAATTTGCGACCAAAAGCATCCAATACTTTTAACCGATAATTGGTGTATAAGCGTACGAAATCAAGAACACTGTCCTTTTTCACTTCAGACAACTTGATATTCTTACGATTCATATTGCGTTTATAAGCTTGTTCGAGATCTGAGAATGTAACAGTCTCAGGCCCGATTTGCATGACCACAG
>JBIKKD010000083.1:0-6325 GCA_044360565.1 Kapaibacterium sp. (SeqCode) | reverse complement strand
AGTGGCATGGAATATTCCTGCAACTATTATGCGACATTTGGATGTATATATCGTGCAGTATTTCTTTGGTACCGCAATCGTTGGGATATTTCAATCAGCAAAGACTCTTTATCGATTCTTTGAAGCATTGATCGACGGCATTAGTGGTTTATACTATCCGGCGCTTGTGAGGATGCATGCCCGTGGTGATCAAAAAGCTGAGCATGCAATGACATCAAAGATCATTTCATTCACAATGTTCGCAATGACAGGAATTGTGATCATCTTTCAAATGGGAGTCGGTGAATGGCTCGTGACCATGTTTCTTAGTCAGAAGTATCTCTTGGCATATCAGCATTTTTCACTCCTGATGCTCACCGCGATCATTTTGCCAATGATGATCACCGCAATCATCTTCATTACAAGAGATCACATGAAAGCCCTACTGGCAAATGCCGTGATAAGCTCCTTGACCGGCATCATTGTTTCGATATTCATCGGAATGAGTGGTCATTCCGAATTGATTGCACTCGGAACGATGAGCTATACTTTTACTTTTTCTTTGATTGGAATCATATATGCGATAAAGCAAGAAATCTTTTATCCCATGGATTTCTTCAGGGCAATTCCTGATACTCTGCATTTTGCACAAGCACTCTTGAATAAAAAGTCATGAATGCACTCTTCGACATCATCATTCCAACATATAATAATCGTGATGAATTATTGGCTTGCATACATGGATTTGAACAACAAACCATCAAAGATTTCCGCTTATTGATTTGCATCGATGGATCCACAGATGACACAATCGAATCCATCGAACAGCTACGATTACATTCTACTTTGCATATTGAAATTTTGCAACATCATGATCGAGCGAATCATGGTAGAAATGCCACCAGAAATTTGGCATTGCCCAATATTAAAGCTGAATTTCTTGCATTCCTTGATTCGGATGCCATACCTGCGCCTGATTTTCTAGAACAACATCTCAGTATTTTACGAAATGGATTTTGTGTTTCTGCAGGTGATCTCATCTATACAAATGCAGACACAAATGCTTGGGCGAATTATCTGCATACTCGTGGAAAAAAGAGATTTGAATCCGAGGATTTAGTGCCGTTTCAGTATATCACCACAGGAAATCTGGCTCTTCCAAGCAAGATATTCATTGAGCTTGGAGGACAAGATGAGAACATGAGATTATATGGAGGAGGCGACACGGAATTTGCATATCGATTACACATGCAATTTCATGTGCCAATTCACTATGCAAAACAAGCAATTGCTTATTCAATCATGCAAAAGTCACTGCCATTTGCTTTGAATCAAATGCAACAATTCGGAGCGGTGAATCTTCGATATATTCGAAAAAAGCATCCTGCATTTTCGGAAATATTCAGAATCGGAGAAATTATTGGAGATTCAATGCAGTCAAGGTTGATGCGATTTGTATTATATCCATTCTTTGGAAATATTTCAGAATTGTTCGCAATGATTCTTCCCCATTCTCTTGCTAATCCATTCATTGCTCATGCTGTGGGAAGTAGAATATACTTTGGTTATAAAACAGGAAAAGACCCGCTTCAACCATGAGATTTCATGGTGGCAATATTCGAAGCCATATCCCCGGAGAATAAGCCGGACCCACTGACAATGATATTCACACCTGCATCAATAACATCTTTCACATTGTCAGTCTTCACACCGCCATCAATTTCGATTTCAACATGTTCATAGCCTGAATCATCAAGATACGTGCGTAGTCTTCTTGCCTTGTTCAGTACATGTGGAATGAAGGCCTGTCCGCCAAATCCCGGATTGACCGACATCAACAATATAAAATCAACGAATGGCGCAGCTTCAAATGCATACTCAATCGGAGTTATGGGATTGAGGACTACTCCCGCTCTTTTGCCATGATCTTTGATGAGCGCAATCGTACGATGTAAATGCGTGCATGCCTCAACATGAATTGAAATCCAATCGGCACCGGCCTTTGCAAAAGCAGATATATATGCATCGGGATTGCTCACCATGAGATGACAATCCAGTGGTAGTGATGTATGCGGTCTGATGGCTTCAACGATAAGCGGACCAATCGTGATATTTGGTACAAAATGTCCATCCATCACATCCACATGCAGGATATCTGCACCGGCTTGTGCACATCGCTTCACTTCAGATTCCAATTGAGAAAAATCCGAAGAAAGAAGCGATGGAGCAATGATGATGGGATGATTCATATTCGTAATAAATTAATGCTTCACTGTCAATGGAATGATAGAAACATTCATTCCTTGTTGAACATTCACTGAATATATTCCACTCGGCAAATCATGTGTACCAAATTCAATGAGTTGCTTATCTGCTGAGGCAGACTTTTGAATTGTTTTCAATACTCTTCCTGATATCATGTCAGATACACGAATTGATATCAAGTCAGAGCCATTAGATTGAAGTGACAAGAACACACTTTCAGAAGCAGGATTGGGGAACAGTGACAATCCACTATTGAGATTGATTTGTTCATTGACGGAAGTGACAATACTGAAATCTCTGTCGAATCTTGGAACAAGTTTATAGCGTCTTGTGCGGAAATCAGCACCAATGATCCCACGAACAAAATCAACTTTTTCACCAATCGTTGGCTTCACTCTATTTGTGGCGGACACTATGCTGTCTCTGGTAGTATATTTCAATTTGCTTTCATCTGTTTCAAGGCGAATTCCTTGAGTCATGTCTTGCTGTGATGCTTCATCAACAATAATGAATTCTCCTGTTGATTGCGGTGCAGATGGCTCAATTGTTCCAATCACTACATTGTTGAACTCAACAAGCATGTCTCGCCATTTGTCTGATCCCTCAACTCCACCCGAATTCGTTGTGAAATCTGAAGTTTTCAGCTTCACCGGTGCATATGGCATTTCATTACCCAAAACTTCTATGGAATCGATATTTCCAAAAAACACAACTCCACTGAATTCCTGCAATCGTGATGTAAGACGAACTTTTTGTCCTCGCTTCAATTGCATCGCTCTGGAATTACTGCCTTGTCGGTAAAATGCTGCACCTGAATATGCGCCATTTCCATCTTGAACAACTGCTCTTGCCTGATTCTGAAATCTATCACCAAAAATATCAGCAGAATCACACATGACAATTCCTTCTATTGTCACAGATGCGCCATTCATATTGCGAACTGCGTCAATCGTATCAGGCATTTTCACATCGGCGATGGATGGATATGTATCAACAACTTTATAGAAATAATCTGTTGATACGGGCAGGCGATACAAATTACCTTTTTCATCAATTGCTGACATGTGATATCGGACAATTGTTCCGGCTGGTTGAGCAGGTATAGTTCCAATCCAACTCCCCGTGAGATCTTCTTGAGCAGGATATTTCGTATAGTTAGCACCACCGTCAATTGAGACATTCAGTGCTATATTATCCATTGTAACAAGATGTGTACCACTCAATACATCATAGACAATATCAATCTTGTCCTTTGATGATGGAAACAGTTTTGCAGGTCTTTGCACAACCAAACTAATAGTAGCAGGTTTTGGTCCGGCATTGACATCTTTTTGCAAAGCCGGTGCAATTGCATATGTATATAATTGAGATCCACCACCTTGTCCACCTCCACCACCTGCTATAAATGATGTTGTGATAAATCCTTCCACTTTAAAAATCTTTTGTCCTACCGTATAACTCGCAAATTGAGATTCTTCAATGAAATGATTCTTTGTGGTAAAGTTTCCTGATTGATCTGACATAGGAATTTCATTTCCTTTGCCATCAGAAAACATGATTACAGGATTTGTTGAACTAATCACAACGGAATCAAATCTCACTTTTCTTCCTGCATATATACTTGCAGAAGTTTTGGGATTTCTTGCTCTAGTACCTGTATAAAAATCTGATACATTCAGAACAGGAACATTATCCATTTCTGAATTTCTGGAAATGGTTTTTACAGGTGTGGAAGTAATTAGCTCCAGCGCTGGCAATGCTCTTCTTTGTTGATTGAAATCATCCAATTCAAACGGAAGATTTGTCACAATCGCCGTACATTCAATGATATCACCTGTTTTGATTTTATCAAATTGCGTTGTACGAACATTCGTATCTCTTTGAAATATTGCAATTCCGGCTTTTGGTTCGATGCTTGAATCGGCTCCGGCAATGTATGTCAACCAACTCTTTCCCACGAGCATGATCGGCCTTCTGTCGCCACCGGTAGCACTAATCAATACATTATTCCCGGCTTTCCCTCTTACTATGACTGTATCACCAAAGTGCTTTGAGAGATATGATGGTATCGCCAATGAATCGGGCGATATCACAGCTATGTCTTGCACGGATTTGACATCATTTGAATAAGCAACAGAATGCATGAAACATAGTGTTGCAAGTGCAAAAAGGAGTCTTTTAAATTGCATGATTTTCTTTCGTATTGGTGATAATGTATGACAATATAGCAAAAGCAATTTGCTCAGAAGGGATAAGTCAGCACTTTTCGGCGATTCGCAATTTAGCAGTTCGTGCTCTTGGATTTCTCGCAATTTCTTCATCTGTGGCTTCAATCGGCTTATTTGTGAGGATTTTTATTGACGGAATGGCATCATCATGTTTCGATGCCAATTCTTTGAAGACATGCTTTACAATTCTGTCTTCTAATGAGTGATAGGACATAATCACAATTCGTCCCCCCTGTTTCAATTTTGGAATAATTCCTCTGATGGTTTTCTCCAAAACATCCAATTCGCCATTTACAGCTATTCGAAGTGCTTGAAATACTCTGGCCAGTGATTTTGATGCCATATGAGGCGGGACGCATTCTTCTATTATATGTCGCAAATCATATGTTGATTGCAGAGGAGCCGCACGGCGGCGCTCAATGATCCGCCGTGCGATTATTCTTGCAAAAGGCTCTTCCCCGAAACCTCGCAGAATATGGTGGAGTTGACCCTCCTCAACTGTGTTTAGCAATTCTTCCGCAGTTTGTCCATGCGGTCCGAATCGCATATCCAATTTCGTATTGAATCTATAACTGATTCCTCTTTGCCCCTTGTCCAATTGTCTCGAAGATACTCCAAGATCCAATAAGACACCGGAGATTGAATCATTCTGAATTTCATCTTCAATCATTGAAACGAAATTCATTTGTCGCAAAGAAAGCTTCAATGGCGATTTCTCAAGTGCCTCCGCGAATTTCTCCCTGCAATGTGCAATTGCATCGGGATCTGCATCATAAGAAATCAATACACCTGTTTCATCCAGCTGGGCAAGAATCTCAGCGGTATGACCACCACCACCAAGAGTTCCATCGATATATGTTCCGGTATTTCCGAGAACCATCAGCCCATCCAAACATTCCTTCAACATCACCGGCAAGTGATAATCATATTCTTGCAAATCGGGATTGTCGGCGACTCTTGGTCTGCGCTTGGATTTGTATTGTTTTTTATTGCCCATTCGGACGCTGCATCACCTGTGAAGCAACCTGCTCATAACTTGCTTCAGATTTTGAGAGATATATCTCAAATTCTTCGGGTTGCCACAATTCGATATGATCAATCATGCCGACAATTACAACCTTTCCATCAATACCTGCAAAATCAAGGTATTTTTTTGGCACCATGATTCTCTGCTGACCATCCAATTCGACTTCCTCGCTCCATGCCAATACAGTGCGAAGAAAGAATCTGCTTTGTTCATCATATTGATTGAGCTTCGCATATTCAAGCTCATAACGGCGCCACTCATCCAAAGGATATGCAGCAACGCAGCGGTCTGAGCCTCGAGTAAGCACGAATGTATTCAGTGCCTCAGGAGACAAAGCCCTCCGCATCTTTGCAGGGATATTCAATCGACCCTTGGAGTCAACCGAATATGTTTCTTGTCCTTTGTAAAAAGCCATTGATTGTTATATGCAATTGATGATTGGGCCTTCAAGGGAATGCTGACAGGAATCGAATGCGCACAAATCAATTTCGGCTCCCTCACATCGCTGCATGCCATTTGATTGATTTATACCTGAAAAGAAAATGGCTTCCCTCCATTTTCTCCCACAGTATGCTATTCCTGTTTCACATTCCCCACTTTCACCCACAATTTTCACACAAAACTCACAAATCAAGATGACTTAACCAATTGTTTTTTCTTGTTTTGCCATCTTTTTCCTTAAATCAAGGATAATCCCTGGATGCTGATATTTTGATGAGATTTTATTGCCGTTATTTTTACTAGTACAAATCACAAAAATACAACCAATCTCCATGTTGCACTAAATAGATGCAAATGAATGATTTTGAAAGATTTACGGAAAGAC
>JBIKKD010000282.1:0-6374 GCA_044360565.1 Kapaibacterium sp. (SeqCode) | reverse complement strand
AATCAATTTGATGGATTCATTCTACTTCAACCTGATAGAGCACGACCAACATTAACAGTTCGTGGGAGTTTCCCCACATTCAGATATGATCAAGTTCAAGCGACAATGTATGGAGCAGAAATTCAGGGAGATTACACATTCGATGATTGGTTGACTTGTTCACTACAAGGTTCAATGATTCGTGGTGACAATCAATCTAGCGGAAATCCATTATTCATGATTCCTGCAGACAGGGTGAGTGGATCATTGCATGCGCATAGAGAATCTTTCCTTGATGTATTTGGTGATGCCTTCATTGAATTTCGTATGACACATGTTCGTAGACAGGACAGATTCGACCCCAATTTGGATTATACTTCCCCACCTCCAGCATATACTCTGTTTGACATCAATCTGGGTGGTACCATTCTTCATGGTCCACTCAAAGGGATTGCAACTAATCTCTCATTTCAAAACATAGGAGATAGTGCTTTCCGTGATTATCTCTCTCGATATCGATATTTCGCATTGGACACAGGATTCAATTGTGTCTTTAGAATGACAATACCAATTCTTTAATTACATTTTGGAAATCAATATGAAACACTTCATCTCATCACTTTTTGCTTTGGCAATTGCAATCGGAATAAGCTCATGCGGAATCAATGATCATGATCATGAGCACGATCACGATCATGATTATGCAACCACAGTGATAGTAACATTGGTCAATCAAAGTAATACAGCCGATACCATAAAAGCAGTATGGAAAGACTTGGATGGTCCGGGAGGCGCGGCACCAAGCATCATCGATACTATTTCACTTAAATCAGATATCACTTATGTAGGATCAATTGAATTATACAATGAATCCAAGACTCCAAAAACTGATATCACTCAAGAAATAAAAGCTGATGATTATGAACATCAGTTCTTTTTCACTCCTAGCTCAGGAATTGCAAGTTTGGTGGAATGGACGATTACAGACAAAGACAGAAACAATTTACCTGTAGGATTGTCTTTTCAAGTAAAAACAAAAACAGGAACAGGAAATAAGGGAGTTATAAATATCGTATTATCCCATTATGATTCAGTAACCAAAAATGGAACAAGCAAAAGCTTGGAGTCCGATATTGACATCGATTACCCGGTTATCATTGGTAATTGATAATATTCCTTTAATATCTTCATGAATTCGTATTATGGCGCTTGTAAAAGCGCCATTTTTCTTGGTAAAATGCCATAGTTCTCGTATCATTGCAGTATCCAACCCATTCATTTTTCAAGTGCATGCGCTTATGTTTCCTCGTGGAGATGATGGCTATTCAAAGAAGCGACAATCTCAGTTTTTGTCTGAGACTTTACGCTCTTGTCTGCATGTGCTCAATACAGGAAAAGGAGCCTTACCTGCCATAGAAATTATGGAAGCGCTCATTCATCATTGCATCGAAGAGGGATTTGATGCAGATGCTCTTCGCATCTCAGAGGCACTGATTGAGCGAGAGCCATTTTCATCTGATGCATGGCATTTGCGAAGTCTTGCACAGGCACATGTCGGTGACAAAGGGAATGCATTGATTTCCATAACAAAAGCATTGGCATTAAATCCGAATGATGCCGGCATACAAATCACTCATACAATGCTTCAAGAGCATTTGCTAACGAAAGATGAAGTACTAGGAAATTACCTTGCATTGCTAGAGACTCATCCAGGGAATGATGAAATACTCTATGCTTTGGGTCAATATTATGAGAAGCAAGGATTATACAAAGAAGCGATAAAAGTTTTCTCTTTTCTTGAACACAGCGAAGAGTTCAGCAAACATGCTTTGTCTGATTTGGGTTATTGTCATGATTGTCTTGAAGAGTATTCCCAGGCAATCACTTGGTACGACAAGTATCTTGATTTGGAACCCTATGATCCAATCATATGGTTCAACAAGGCCGTGGTACTATGCCATTTAGAACAATACAATGATGCTATCTCATGTTATGATTTTGCCATTGCGATAAAAGATGATTTTGCCGGAGCATGGTATAATCGCGGAAATGCATTAGGGTCGCTTGGTCGTTTACTTGAAGCAATAGATTCTTATAAGCAAGCATTGATTCATGAACCAAATGATGTTGCCGGATGGCATAATCTTGGAAGCACTCTTGAAGAAACCGGTGCATTTCGTGAAGCAATTGAAGCTTTTTCCATGGCAATCATCCATGATTCAATGCATTATGAATCGTATTATGGACGAGGCTCTTGTCATGATGCTCTGGAAGAATATGGTTCAGCAATCGCAGATTATGATAAAGCCCTATCCCTCTATCCTTCCTATCCCGAAGTTTGGCAAGCAAAAGGAGATGCTCTTTTCAATATTCAAAAAATGGAAGAAAGTCTCATTTGTTATAAACAGGCATTGAAACTTTCACCTGATTCCGTCGATTGCGCCATTGATTGCATTCATACATTGCTTGAAATGAAGGAATTCAAAGAAGCACATGAATTGATTGAACAATATATCATTCGCTTCCCTTTGAATGCAGATTTATTCTATCAACATGCAAAAATCATGGCTGTTGTCGGAAAAGAAGCAGATATCATCAATAGTTTAAGAATTGCACATTCAATTCAGCATTTGGAAAAAGATGATGTCGAAAAAGATTTTGCAGATCATTTGGGCAAGCAACAAATAGCACAAGTTTTTCTATCATAATTTTCACTGTTCTTACCACTAGGAGTTTTTCATGAAAATGACTGTCATTGGTGCCGGTAATGTAGGCGCCACAACAGCACAGAGATTGGCTGACAAGCAACTCGCCACAGAAGTAGTATTATTGGATATCGCTGAAGGCATTCCACAGGGAAAAGGTCTTGACATGTTTGAGTCCATGCCCGTTGAAGCTTCAGATTGTAGAATCTTGGGAACGAATTCCTATGAAGACACAAAAGATTCCGCAATTGTGATCATCACGGCAGGACTTGCCAGAAAACCAGGCATGAGTCGTGATGACTTGCTCGCCGCAAATGCCAAGATCGTTGGATCATGTGCAGAACAAGCCGCGAAATATTCACCGAATGCATTCTATATCATCGTGTCTAATCCACTTGATGTCATGACTTATGTCGCGCTACAAAAAACAGGTCTTCCAAGAAACAAAGTTCTTGGAATGGCCGGCGTTTTGGACACCGCACGATATCGCACATTCCTCTCAATGGAATTGAATGTTTCCGTTGAAGACATTCAAGCATTCGTGCTCGGTGGACATGGCGACACCATGGTTCCGCTTCCCCGTTATACAACAATCGCAGGTGTTCCAATCACTGAATTATTGCCACAAGACAGAATTGATGCGATTGTCAAAAGAACACGCGAAGGCGGAATTGAAATCGTAAATCATCTCAAAACTGGCAGTGCTTATTATGCACCATCTGCGGCTGCAGTTCAAATGGTTGAATGTATTGTTAAAGACAAGCGTCGCATTCTTCCATGTGCTGTAATGCTCAATGGCGAATATGGTTTGCACGATGTGGTTGTAGGTGTTCCTATCAAGGTTGGAAAAAATGGTATGGAAGATATCTTCCAAATCACATTGGATGAGCATGAAAATGCCGAATTGGTAAAATCAGCCAATGATGTAAAAGCCACTATGGAAAAACTTGCATCAATGGATTATTAATTGAACAATTGAATATTCATACCGATTGTCTTTCGGGGCAATCGGTATTATCTTTTTTTGATGGAGAGTCAAGAATATGTCTAAAGCAAAAGGAAAGCAATCGCATCGCGCTTCAGAAAGCGGATCTTTATTGTTTATCCCCGAAAAATATCGAGATGGAGCTTATATCACAGCGCTCATTATTGCTGTGATTCTTTTCTTGAGTCCTGCATTGTTTACCGGTGGTAATTTCAATGCATCCGATAATATTGCTTCGGCAAGTTTTGAGACTTTCCTCAATAAAGCCAAAGAACAAGGTGAATTTCCGCAATGGCTACCATATATTTTCAGTGGTCTGCCCAGTTATGCGGCATTATTGACCACGGGTGAGAGATCATGGGATTTCTTGGCCACGATGTATTTTGGAACAGCAAAACTCTTTGGCGGAATATTCAACAATGATGCCGCAAGAATTGCATTTCATTATATGATGTATGCAATTGGGATGTATTTATTAATGCGATCCAAAGGCAAAGAACGATTTATCTCATTTGCGGTAGGATTTGCGGCCGTATTTTCGACATTCATCATAACTTGGATCATGATTGGTCACAATACAAAGCCAATTGCTTTGGCAATGTTTCCATTCATTCTTCTTTTCCTTGAAAGACTTCGATCCGGTTGGTCATTGTTTCATGCATCAGCTCTCATCATAGCCGTTCATGTGCTGGTTGAATCAACCCATGTTCAGATGGCATATTATGGTATCATCACTTTTGCATTATATCTCATTGCAACAGGCATCTCAAGTATCATCAAAAAAGAATCATTGCTTGGTGTGGCCCGTTCCTCCATGGCATTGATTGTGGCAGGTATTTTGGCCTTTGGAATGTCAGCAGACAGATATTTAAGTGTTTTGGAATATAAACCCTATTCCACTCGTGGATCAGCTCCAATTGAACAAATAGAAGGTAAGAAGCAGGACAATACCGGTGGTTTTGATTATGAATATGCAACCAATTGGTCTTTTAGTCCTGAAGAAACCCTTACATTCCTTATTCCAAATTATTTTGGATTCGGGAAATTGGAATTCAAGCCGAAAGGATCTACGGATGGACAAATGATTCAACCATATTGGGGTCAGATGCCATTCACTGATGCAGCAAATTATATGGGCATCGGAGTTTTGGCACTGGCAATCATCGGAATCATAGCCTACAGAAAAGAGATCTTCATTCATTATTTAATTGTATTGGCTCTTCTCTCACTCTTTCTTTCTTTTGGTAAGAATTTCCCTCTAGTATTTGACTTATTCTATTATAATCTCCCCGGTTTCAATAATTTCCGAGCACCCATGATGGCATTGTGCGTAATGCAATTTGCCGTCCCCATCCTATTTGGTTATGGACTTTCCGCATTGAATGAATGGCGGAATTCCGGTTGGGAAATGAGTAAGAATACAATGCTAGGAATGACCGGAGCGATGGGATTACTACTCATCTCAGGATTTTTAATATCTGAGTCTGGTTATATCGCAGATGTTCAAGCGGCTGGTAAAGTACCCGAACAATTATTTGAATTTCTCTATGAACAAATGAAAGCCGATTGGCTGCTCACCTCGTTCATAGGTCTCGCCGTGATGATTTTGTCAATTCTATATGTCAGAGGCACTCTTTCAAAAGGCATATTCTATACTGCAATAGTTGCCTACCTTTTCATTGATTTATGGAGAGTTGCATATAGACCAATGGAAGTTGAGAAAGGCGATATCATCAAGTCGGAATTTGCTCAACCGGAATTCATATCTTTCATGAAAAATGACAAATCTGTATTTCGCATCGCAGATCTTGTCTATATGAGCATGGGAAAAACAAATATCCCCGCTTATTTTGAATTGCAGAATGTACATGGATATCATTCAGCAAAAATGAGAGTCTATCAAGATCTGCTAGATGTTGCTGGTGGTGGAGGTGGAAATTACATTACCAATATATTTCTCCTCAATCTCCTGAATGTAAAATACATGTCTGCGCCTCAACAATTATTCCAAGGCATAAAACCTGTATTTGAAGGAGTGATGCAGACAGAGCAAGGAGGAGTCCCAACATTGGTTTATGAGAATCCAACAGTTCTCCCGAGAGCATTTTTTGTCGATTCTGTCAAGAAAGATTCCCCCCTTTCCATTCTTCATCATTTGCGCGATGGAGATTTCAATCCTCGATCAGTTGCCTATATAGAAGAAAATTTACCAAGAAATATTGAACCTGCAGGACCAAATGCAAAGGCCACTCTCATAGGATTTGAAAATCATAAAGTAACATTTAAAACAGATAATCCCGGACATAATTTCCTGCATGTGAGTGAAGTATATCTACCTATCGGATGGAAATGTACCATTGATGGCAAAGATGCTCCAATACACAAAACAAATTATGCACTTCGTGGTATAATTGTTCCACCCGGAAAACATACTGTTGAATTCACTTATCACAGCGATATTTTCGATATCGGAAAGACAATAAGTTTGAGTGTGAATATTGCCACTACTTTAAGTTTGCTCCTTGCTTTCTTTTTGCAAACAAGAAAAAAGAACAAAGTTGAATCAAATGATGAGAATCACTCATCATGAGTAGAAAAAAACAACAAGAAAGAGTATATGAAACATTATCCATTCAGAGCATGGGTAATGAAGGCGTCTCAATAGCAAGAAATGAAGAAGGAATCGTACGATTTTTGAAGTACGG
>JBIKKD010000082.1:0-6376 GCA_044360565.1 Kapaibacterium sp. (SeqCode) | reverse complement strand
CAATCCCTTTTGCGCCTTTTTTTTGATGAAGGACAAAAATGATATCTCAAATTCGTGGCATATTGATCGAAAAAACTCCGACTGAAATCATAGTTGATTGTCATGGGGTGGGTTATGCATTGTTTATTTCCATGTACACTTATTCGGCATTACCTGATATCGATCAGCCGGTTCGACTATATTCCGTGCTCGTTCCCAGAGAAACCGAAGTGCAGTTGTTTGGCTTCATTGATAAACCCGAAAGAGAAACTTTTCATCTTTTGACAGGTATTTCAGGGATCGGACCCAAAACTGCTCTTGGCATTCTTTCATCTGTGACAATTCAAGAATTGCAATCTGCAATCATCAAAGGTGATGTCAGATTTCTCAATCAATTACATGGTGTCGGCAAGAAAATGGCCGAAAGACTCCTCGTTGAATTACGCGATAAAATTCAAAATATCTCAGGAATTCAAGCTCAAGAGTCCGATGATGATTCTTCAGCACCATTGTCTTCATTGCAATATGATGCGATCGCAGCATTGATTGCACTCGGTTATCAAAAAGCCGCAGCTGAAAAGTCCGTGAAATTAGTAATGAAAACCATTCAAGAATCACCAACAGTGGACATCATCATCAAGCAAGCACTCAGAGAATTACGATCATCATGAAGAACTTGAAAAGATTTTTACCTATTCTCATGTCCATCTTCATCGGACAATTCCTTCAAGCATCCGAAGCAGATAGTGCTTTTCGTATTATTGGATCCATTGGTGGTGGCGCTTCCTATCATTCGGGTGGATTTTCAGGAATTCCTTCGGTCAATACATGTTGCACGACATATCCTAATGCACAAAGCTCATTGTTTGAATTCATGTTGGGATTGCGCACAAGCAATGCATTAAAGCAAGACAAGTTTACTCTGCAAGGATCCATTCAAGCCTCCTTCAGCCAATTCAATGCACCCTTTTCTTCCAGAGATTTTGTGGGTAATTTCATTAATGGAAATACTGTCACTCAAGTCTTGGTCGATTATTCACTCGCTCTTTCAGGGATGATGATTGGCTTGGAACCCCGATTGCATATGCATTATTCAAAACTCCCGATATCCCTTTTCTTGGGATTTAATGCATCAAGTTTCATTACAAACAATGCAAATCAAATCGAAAGAATCATCAAACCGAATGATGTCAACTATACGAATGGTACAAAAGAATTGAACAGATATGACGGGAATATAGAGGGTCTGAACTCATTATTGTTTTCCGGAATTATTGGAATGGAATATCAATTCCCATTACAAGAGAATATTTTGCTTTTTCCAAGCATTTCATATCGCACATATTTCAATTCATTCATAACAGATCATCCTTGGAGCATGAATGGCATGATGGCAAGCATCGGAATGTCTTATGCTATTCCGAAGCCTGAAAAACCAATTGAGATTCCGCCTCCGCCTACACCACCGATTGAAGAGAAAGAACCTGAAATAACTCTCAGCATGCATTTCCATGCACTTCAGAATGATGCGATGGTGGAATTCGGTGATACGATTCCCTATCCCTATGAAAGAAATATCAATGTGGAAGCAAAGACCATTGCGCCGATTTATATGTTCGAAAAGAATTCTTCAGATATTGTTTCAGAGTATGGACATGAAGAAACTCTCCTCGAAATCGCCATCAAACAAGGCAATGCACCACTCAGAATTCTAGCCATGGCTTCCGATCAAGAATCTGAGAATATGGCGCAAGCAAGAGCAGCATTTATCAAGAAGAAATTACTGAGCATCAATCCTGAAAGAAGTATACAAGCTGAAACTCGCATCATCAAAACAAAAGGACTTCGCTATCCGGAATTGCTTGGTGAATCACGCATGGTTATGATCGCACATACAGATGGCACATTACCAATCTATACAAGGACTGATACGCAGTTGGTTTTTCAGGAAACATCCATCAGACTCATCACCGAACCCTCAATCCCCTGTGCAAGGATTGCCGGCATGGCAAGTCTTGGCAATGTAAAGACCAAGACAATTGAAGAACCTGATATCACATTTTCATTTAGTCCATCTGTAGCAGATCCAATCGAAACTCAGAAATTCATAGCTCAGTCTTTCGTGACATTGGAACCAAATCTTAAATCTAAATCGAGAATTGAATTGTATATTCGCCCAATTCTACTTCGAGAGAATGTCAATGAAGTACAAATAAGTAATTCATCGAAAGAATATATTCTAGGATATTCAGATTTTGATGAAGGTTCACTCTCAATGATTGATCAATCTGTCATTCAGCGTATCAAAAAAGCATTGAGTTCAGGTACAACAATCACGATGATTCCACTCATTGATGATCTTGGCAAATCAGATCATAATAGCATTTTGGCAAAAGAACGAGTAAAGAGCGCATTGCAAATACTTGAATCTGAAATTGGTAAAAACGCATTGAAAAACTTCACTATCTCATCACCCAGAGTATTTCAAGCAGATGGTAAAGTTTCCGGAAGAGTATTACATCGTGGTATAAGCATTCGCATTGGTGAATAGATGTCAGGCACTGCATCATCATATCCGAAATCGGCGTTTGAATGTTCATTCTCGAGAACATATCATGCCGATCTCTCCATGATTGGAATCATCCGAAATGATGTGCTTGCCTTGAATGAATATCAATTACTTGATGAAGAAAAACGAGATGCACTCATTATCATCATTACAGAAATGATGACAAATGCAATAAAACATGGAAGTCTTGGAATTCAAAATGCACTTGTAAGTCTCGGGGTTTCCAAAATAGAAGACACTTTAATTTGCATATTCGAAGATTCGGGTCCGGGTTTTGATCGATCAACCATTCCCGACCCAACATTGCCTGCATATATTCACAGAGATCATGGTCGAGGAATTTTCATCACTGAGCATCTCGCCGATGAAGTTCGATATTTGCATGCCGACAATACAATGAGAATAATCGTCAAGCTATAAATTGATTCACAATTCAATGATGTCCTATGTTGCATAGATTACTCTTACTCCTCTTTTCTTGCTCGATGGCATTTGCAGGTGATGTCTATCAAAAAAATCAATCGATGGGAAAATCCGAATCCATCAAAGCATTCGATTATGGCGTTGAAATCAAAACTGCTGAAGGAACTTTGATTGCTACCGTATTTAGTCCAACAATCATCAAAATGCATTTCACGAAAAAAAGTCGAGAATCCGATACTTTGAGTTATGCAAAAAGACATGATCTACAACCTTCCAAAGCATTCAAAGCGAATGAATCTTCTGATGCATATCGCATAGAAACAGACTCACTTATTCTTTCCATCTCCAAGAATCCCGTTCGAATTCGCTTTAGCACCAAGTCCGGCATACTCATCAATGAAGATGAATCAGCATTCGGTACATCATGGATTGGCGAAGAAGTCACTACATACAAAAAACTCATTGCTGATGAAAAATTCATAGGCATGGGAGAAAAGACAGGTGGTCTCAATCGCAGAGGTGAGGGTTTCACACATTGGAACACAGATTATTTCGGATATCCAACGAATGCAGATCCGATTTATATGTCAACACCATTCTATATTGGCTTGCATGAATCACAAGGTGCCAAAGTGATGTATGGAGTCTTCATGGATAATTCCTATAAATCACATTTCAATTTTGGTGCATCCAATGATCGCTTTTCATCATTTACCGCTGAAGATGGTGATATGGTGTATTATTTCATTTATCATACAACCGTTCCAGGTATCATTGAATCCTATACATCGATAACAGGTCGAATCACGCTACCTCCGCTTTGGAGTTTGGGTTTTCAGCAATGTCGCTACAGTTATTATCCTGATAAAGAAGTATTACGCATAGCGGAAACTTTTCGCGAGAAGAAGATACCTGCCGATGTGATCTATCTTGACATTCATTATATGGATAAATACAAGATTTTCACATGGAATCAAGATCGTTTTCCTGACCCGAAAGGCATGATTTCAACATTGAAGCAAAAGGGATTCAATACTGCCGTAATCATCGATCCGGGCATCAAAGTGGAAAAGGGATATTCCGCTTATGAACAAGGCGTAAAGCAGAATCTCTTCCTCAAATATCCCGATGCAACCGATTATACTGGTCAAGTTTGGCCCGGCTGGTGTCATTTCCCTGATTTCACCAATCCCGATACGCGTACTTGGTGGGGCAATTCATTCAAAGACTTGGTGGATGTGGGCATTCGTGGTTTTTGGAATGACATGAATGAACCTGCGACATGGGGTCAGCGATTCCCTGATCTCGTTGAATTCTCATTTGAAGGACTCAAAGGCACGCATCGTCGCGGACATAATGTCTATGGCATGCAGATGGCCCGCGCAACATTCGAAGGCACAAAAGATCTGCTCAAGGGAGAAAGACCTTTCATTCTCACGAGAGCAGGATTCAGTGGCGTACAGCGCTATAGTGCCGTATGGACCGGTGACAATGTATCGAGTGATGATCACATGATGCTCGGCATTCGCATGCTCAGTTCATTGGGTATTGCCGGTGTCCCTTATGTCGGCATGGACATCGGAGGTTTTTCAGGCAATCCATCCAAGGAATTATTTGCAAGATGGATTTCCATTGGCGCTTTTGCTCCCCTTTCAAGAGCACATGTTTGTGTTGACAATAAAGACCAAGAACCATGGTCTTTCGGAGAACGCGTTGAAGATATCGCGAGGAATTATTTGAATCTTCGATATATGATGCTTCCCTATATCTATTCATCATTCCATGAAGCATCCCAAAGTGGCATGCCTATTTGGCGAAGTCTTGCGATCGAATATCCTTTTGATTCAAAGATCTATGATGGTCGTTATCAGCATCAATTCACAATCGGGAAAGGACTCATGATTGCACCGGTGAATTCAGTGCAAGAATTCACGAAAGTGTATTTCCCCGGATCACAGCCATGGTATGACTTCTATTCCGATAGTAAATATGCACCGGGTACTGAAGATCATGTTGATGCACCGCTTGAAAAATTACCTGCATTCGTGCAAGGCGGATCAATCATTCCAATGCAATCTATCATTCAGCATACAGGTGAAAAAAGTTCAGACACCCTTTTTGTCCATGTCTATGCGGCAAATTCAGGTGTCACCAATCAGCAGATATATCACGATGATGGATTGACCTATTCTTATGAAAAGGGTGCATATTCCCGCATGGATATCATCTATGATGCTGGTAAAAAGAACATTACATTTGAAGCACCAAAAGGTAATTACAAAACACACCATAATGTCATAACAGTCTTGATGCATGGTCTCGATGAGATACCCAAAGGAATGAACATCAATGGTACTTCCACAAAGGTTGAAAAAAGGTCAGTATCATTCATGAAAGCACTCAGTAATTTCGACCCACTGGGAGGTCCTGCCCGTGAGGGATTCATGAATGTACAAGCAATTCATATCCCCTATCCGAAAGCAAAAACGAGTATTCAATGGTAAGTAAAAGGACATCGCGAGATGTCCTTTTTTTGTGTATAACTTGAATATTGCCCAAGTGTTAACTTTTTGTAAATTTGCCCGATAATTCCAAGCACTTCCCCGTTGAACTCATATATCTATCAAGAATTTAGACAATTCTCGAGTTATTCATGTTTGCAGGCATAGACATAGGCGGTACGAGTATAAAGTATGGTGTAACCACTAAAGATGGTGCCATATTGTTTCAGGACTCCATTCCAACCGAACCGGAGAAAGGTCCTGATCACATGGTTGCCCGTCTGCAAAAGCTCATTCATGATATCTCCGAAGCTTTTCCAGAATTGATGTCATTCGGCATCGGATTTCCCTCAGTTGTCAATCCAACGGATGGATGCATTTATTATCCTCCGAATCTTCCCGGTTGGGGCATTGTCCCACTAGTACAACTATTGCAATCAGCCACAACTCTTCCCGTTGCGATTGATAATGATGCGAATGTTGCCGCACTTGCCGAAGCTAAGTTGGGAGCAGGCAAAAATGCTTCTCACTTTTTATATGTGACCCTAGGTACAGGCGTTGGTGGTGGAATCATCATCAATCATTCCATTTTCACTGGTGAAAGAGGCGGGGCGGGTGAAATAGGACATATCATCATAAGAGCAGATGATGAACCCGGTGATGAACTTCCCTATCGTACAGGCACATTGGAACATCATATCGGCAGATATGGATTGATTCGCATGGCAAAGGAACTTGCACAAAAGCATCCTGATTCCTTGCTCAATAACTTTGACAATCTCGATGTTGAAGATATTTCGCATTGCGCAGATGAAGGCGATGATGCAGCGATTCAGTGCATGAAACAAGCAGGAAGATTATTGGGTCTTGGACTTGCAACGATTCTCGCTGTTTTGGACATGCG
>JBIKKD010000006.1:0-19261 GCA_044360565.1 Kapaibacterium sp. (SeqCode) | reverse complement strand
GAGTGGGATGGTACAGATGATAGCGGTGCAAATGTAGCAACAGGTACATATATCTATCGCTTGACAAATGGTAATAATACCGAAGTAGCAAAGATGACGATTACTCGCTAATCTAATCTTGTGAATGTTTTCGATGCCCTCTGTGCTTTATTGCGCAGAGGGCATTGTTTTGTATAATGGAGACTATACATGAGTGAAACTATATTTCATAAAATCATACGCAGAGAAATTCCCGCAACGATTGAATTTGAATCTGATACTGTAATTGTCATTAGAGATATCAATCCTCAAGCTCCTTTTCATTGTCTTATCATTCCGAAGAAGACGATAAGAAGTATTCAGGAGATCACACAAGATGATGCCGGATTATTGCTTGAAATGGTTCAAGCGGCCAAAGCATTGGCTATAGATCATGGATTTGATCAAGATGGATATCGATTAGTGATGAATTGCGAAGATTGGGGAGGTCAAACTGTATTTCAATTACATATGCATATGTTGGCAGGTGCTAAATTGTCGGGAGGTTTTGCATGAACAATGAACTAGCGGCAACTTTAGCTGAATCTTCATTTATGCATGAAATTCAGGAATTGACATCTGCTTCCCAGAGGATTCAATGGAGTTCAATCATTGATGCCGGAAGATTGATGATGGATGCAGATCATGTAATCACAATCGGAGTTGGAAAATCTGCCTTCATGGCTAAGAGAATGTCAGCATCATTGACTAGTATCGGTATCAAGTCTGTCTTTCTTCATCCCATAGATGCTTTACATGGCGATATAGGTATCATTGGTAAGAATGATATAATCATCATTTTTAGCAATAGCGGAAATACTGAAGAAATAGTATCAATAATCCCATTTCTTAAAATGCGTTCAAAGGCAATCATTGGGATAATTGGAAACATTGAATCCGTTATCGCAAAGCAAAGTGATGTCTTTATTGATGCGAGCATTACTCGAGAAAGTTGTCCATTGAATATTGTACCAACCACAAGTTTGCTCATGGCAACGGCAATTTCAAATGCTTTGATTGTTGCGATTATGAATCTATCTCAAGTAACCAAGGATGATTTTGCTCATTTACATCCTGCGGGTCAATTGGGAAGGAATCTATTACTGACAGTTGAATCTGTTATGATTAAAGGTGAAACATCGCTTCCTTTTGTACATCCCGAAGATACATTAAAAGATCTCATAATCATAATGAGTGAGAGAAGACTTGGGTGTGCAATCATAAGTGAAGACAATAAAGGAATCATCGGATTTATTACCGATGGAGATGTGCGAAGATGTCTTTCTAATATTGAGAATCTGATTGATATTCAAGCAAAGGACATCATGACATCACATCCAATTACTGTCAAAGCAGAATCGAGTTTGGGGGAAGCTTTGTCTTTGATGGAGGATAGGGAGAATAAGATTGGTGTATTACCTGTAATTGATAATAATGATCAATGCATTGGAGTA
The DNA here is from genome assembly GCA_044360565.1 of Kapaibacterium sp. (SeqCode). Lineage (GTDB taxonomy): Bacteria > Bacteroidota > Ignavibacteria > Kapaibacteriales > UBA961 > UBA961. The sequence goes on along the minus strand of JBIKKD010000006.1, from coordinate 17,789 downwards.
ATCCGATTACATGACATAGCAGGTCATATACGCTGATTAGCGTCTTGGATTTGCAATCGGAATGGTCTTCGGCGTTTCAACTTTGTTGGATTCCGAAGACTTTTTCTTTTCTGTTATAGGCTTTTTAGGTGCAGTCTTTTTTGTTTCTTTTGACTTGCTCGTAGTAGTAGACTTTTTCTTCTTGTCAACGGCTTTTGACTTCTCAGAGACTTTCTTCTTGGTAATGGCTTTATTCTTTTCGTTTGTTGACTTCTTTTTAGTTGTCTCGGTCTTCTTTTTCGTTATTGTTTCAGACTTCTTTTTTGTTGGCGTAGTTGTTTCTGCGGTCTTTTTCTTAGGCTTAACTATATCGGAAGCAGTCGTTTTAGGCTTTGCAGTCGTTGAGACTGTCTTTTTTACGGCTAAGTTCGTTGTGGATTTCGGTTTTACAGTTTTTTCAATCGGCTTTGTTGTAGTCTGTTTTACGGGTTCTGTTTTTGGTTTTTCCACTACTTTTTTCTGATCTGCATTCCCATCTGAATCAGAATACGGCATCGCAGATGTGAGCATTTCATTTGCAGTGATTTTCATTTCTCTAATGATTGTACCTTCTTTGCCGATATTATCTAGTGTCTGACCATTTCTCTTGAAAATTGCTCCGCCATTGTTTGAGATGGAGAGTATGAAATATTCAACAGCGGTCCAACGACCTGATTGACCTGAAGCAAGGAGTACTTCTTCGCTTTTTTTACCATCGGCATTGATTGTGAACCAGGTATTGTTTCTTGCTGTAACTTCGAGTATGATGCTGTCTTTGCTTGGTTCATCTTCGAAAATTGACAATAATTCACCACCTGATTCATTGGATGAACCTGATGATTGGGTTGTAACTTCTGATTGTGTGCCAGGTTCAACGGGGGTGTCATCGACTATATCTTTAACAAAAAGATAATATACACCAATAACAAGAATAAGAATCATGGCCGCAGAGATGACGCCACTTACGAGTCTCGGGGAATATCTAGGTGCTTCTATTGTCTTTAATGGTGGCGGTGGAGTATACTCTTTTTCCTTTTCCTTTTCGGGATTGATCAGCGTACCTATGAATGATTGCTCTTGGACTTGAGGCATGATGCCTGAATCAGCAAAAGATTTCTCAAAATCTTCGATTGGTAATTTGAGGAATTGCCAATAGGATTTGCTGAATGAACGCAAGTATGTTGGGGGTAAGATGCTATTCTTCCCTTTCTCCAAAGCATCAATGATATTGACACGGATATTGGTTTGTCGAGAGACTTCTGCCTGAGTAAGGTTCAGCTCTTCCCTGCGATTGCGTAATATCGTACCGAGTTGACTCATTCGGGTAGGCTTGCATGAAAATAGACTGCAAACATAAGGATTATATCGGACTTATCTCCGTGAATATTCATTCATTTAGTTGAATTTTACATAACTGCAGACAAACATGGGGATTTCATGGAAAGCAAGTAAGTTTGTCAAGAACTTTGCGGAATTCAATGCCATGTATTTCGATAGAATAATATTTCTTTATGCTTTGTATGTTGTATTTGCATACGGAATGCTTGCACTTGGGGCGACATATTTTCGAAATACACTTGATGCAAAGCAAAGAGCAGAAATCAATGTGGGCGAAACTCTTTTATTCGTGGTCAATCCCATGACATATCTTCTGCTTGGGACAATCTTCTTCCTTTTCTGTATTTTTGCGCTTATTGCATTGAATCTTTCAACGCCCACGGTATTGGCATATGTGTTCCCACTTGCACTCTTCATAAATGCGGTGCAAGTTTTATATAGAGCTTCTGAGCAAAGAGTGGAGCTATGCACAAAAGGACTGATTATCAGACCTATTTTCCTGGGCGAAACACAATCTATTGTATTTGAGAATATGATTCGTGTGGAAATAACGCCCACGATGTCATGGTTCAAATGTCAATTTTATGTTCTGCCATTTGATTTTGCAGGACAATGCCTCATGAATGAGGAACAGAAAAACAAGCTTATTTCAGCACTTAATGGTACTTCGCTTTGCGAGGTTCGATTCCTTTCAAATGGATGATATTATGTCTAAACAATCTATACGCATAGCTTCCGGTCAAGGTTTTTGGGGTGATTTACTCACAGCTCCACTCATGCAGGTTTCAAAAGGAGATATTGATTATCTCATGCTGGATTATCTAGCAGAAGTGACAATGTCCATCGTACAAAAACAAAAATTGAAGAATCCTGCTTTGGGTTATGCAAAAGATCTTGTGCAAACCTGCGAAGATGTTCTACCATATATTTCTTCAAAGGGCATAAAACTCATAACAAATGGTGGTGGAGTAAACCCGGAAGGTGCGCGTGATGCTGTATTTGAAGTAGCAAAAAAGCTAGGCATATCCGGTTTGAAAATAGGTGTTGTTATGGGTGATAATATCCTGATGCACATTGATGGCCTTATTGCAGATGGACATGCAATGAACAATATGGAAACAGGTCAGCCAATAAGTGAAGTAAAGGATAAGTTGCTGAGTGCTAATGTGTATTTCGGTGCAAAACCCATTGTTGAAGCATTGCAGGCCGGAGCGGATATCGTCATTACAGGTAGAACGACCGATACAGGTCTCACACTTGCTCCGATGATTCATGAATTTGGTTGGAGTTTTGAAGATTGGGATAAACTTGCTTCCGGTACAGTTGCAGGACATATCAATGAATGTGGTGCTCAAGCTTCCGGTGGAAATTTCTTGGGTGATTGGGAATCTTTGCCTGATATGGCGAATGTAGGATTTCCCATCATTGAGGCATTTCCCGATGGCTCATTCATCGTCACAAAGCATGAGGGTACCGGTGGTGCAGTCACAAGAGAGACTGTCAGCGAGCAATTGATGTATGAGATTGGTGATCCTTCCGAATATATAACACCTGATTGTATTGCTGATTTTACTTCCATTCATATTGATGATCTTGGAAATAATCGAGTGAAAGTATATGGAATTACCGGGAAACCTGCTACTCCATTTTTCAAAGTATCAGCTTCCTATGAAGATGGATATGTTGCATTTAGTTCTCTCACATATTCTGCTCCTGATGCATATAAAAAAGCAAAAGCCGCAGATGCCATTTTGAGAAAAAGACTTGATCAACTTGATTTACATTTTGATGAAATCAGAACTGAATTCATAGGAATGAATGCTTGTCATGGTCCAATTGCACAAGCCATTGAACCCAATGAAGTGATGATGCGCATTGGAGTTCGCTCACAAGATTATAAAGCGGTAGAAAGATTCGGAAAAGAAATTGCACCTCTTATTTTGACGGGTCCACCCAGTGTTACGGGATTTGCGGGAGGCAGACCGAAGCCTTCATCCGTGGTTGCATATTTCCCGGCTTTGCTTAGAAAGGATATGGTGAATCACAGCGTGGTGGTTACTGAGTTATGATGATTGAGGAAGGACATCGCGAAGAATCCAAACAGAATCATATTGCTCGCAATCCCTCTATAAGCATCATTATCCCTGTGTTGCAAGAAGAGAAATTGCTAGCACGCACTCTGTCGATTTTTACGCAGGAAAGAAAACGGCAATTTGATCTTGAAATCATTGTCAGTGATGGTGGTAGTACAGATGCCACCATCGACATTGCGCGAAGATATGCTGATAATGTGATTTGTCATTCTGAGCAGAGAAGGCAAACCATAGCTGAAGGTAGAAATAAAGGAGCGGAACAAGCAAGGGGAGAAATATTTGTGTTTTTGAATGCGGATACTTTTCCTGCGGATCCGGATGGATTTTTGGAACATGTAAGAGATTGGCATAAGCTCACTTATAAGCCCTGCGCTCTTGCATGTCCTGTTAGTATTTATCCAGAAGAAAGAACTTTTCCGGATTCCATGTTTTCTTGGATCTTGAATTCATATGTTGGATTCATGGTCAATATTGCCGGTTTCGGCATGGGAAGAGGGGAGTGCCAGATCTTCACGCGCTCAGCATTTTATTCTGCAGGGATGTATAATGCAGCAATTCCTGCAGGGGAAGATTTTGAGATATTTCGTAGAACAAGAAAAATTGGTGGCTTGTCATTTGTCAAGAATTTACTTGTGTATGAATCCCCTAGAAGATTCCGCCGTTATGGGTATCCTCGCATATTGATGGAATGGGCAATAAATTGGTTTTGGGTACTGCTTTTCGGAAAAGCAAGATCGAAAGATTGGGAAGCCGTCCGTTAGGATTCTCTTTGACTGCAAAAAGACATCACTAAATCGCATAATCCATTCAATGGATCTTCCTCATCTCGAATTGGCATGCCATATTGTTCGACATATGCTTTGCAAGTAAGCATTGCCGCTTCAGATCCCACTGTTTTGTCAATTGATGCACCAAGCTTGCGAAGTAAAGTAAGATTTCCATCAAATATTGCATTCGCATAATGTACTTGGACGGGAATGGGCAAGCTGCCGAGAAAAGACCTGCGAATCAATCTCAGTGGCTGTTCATGTACTTCTTCATGCTTCAATAATTCATCAATGATTTCCGGTGATTGAATCTCTCTTGAAAATTCGATAGGACTTAATTCAAGCGTTTTGGGTATGCCATGTCTCATACTCGGCTTGATTGTCAATCTTGGTTTTGGTAGAATTATTCCCTTATCCGCAAAGTAAGTACGATCATTTCTCTTGTCGTGATTGGGTCTCTCCTCTTCTTGAACTTCTATTGTCTGACCGATTGCTTGATGCAAAGCTTGGAACAATGTTGCTTTGTTGAATGTCCTCAATTCCGTTGCATTGAAATATGAAGCATATGCAGAATGATTTGCTTCTTGGAAAAATGCTATTAGTAATTCCACGGGAATTTCCTCTTTTCCCATGAGTGCAAACATAAGCTCAAACATCTTCGAGAAGGAAAGGCTCAAATCTTTAGGATGCTGTTTTGATATGAATCCCGTACTTGCATGCTGAATTTCTTCGGTGAATTGTTCTTTCTTGATTAATAATTCAGCGGGATGTCTTAAATCAATGCCAATGCAAGATTGAATAGCTTCATTCAGAAAGGGGATAGAATTTGACAGAGCATTTGCTCGAATTTGTAATTCATGTGCCGACTTCAGAGACTCATTTCTGTAAAGAAATCGTGATGATGTCATGATTGGTCTGGCGAGTGCATTCAAATGCATTTCAATGGATATTCGAATCATTTCTTGCAATTCATTTGTATCACATTCTGCAATGGAATTGAGGTAATGGCTCAATGCTTCTCCGGTTGCAAATGCTTGTTCATGATTGATTGGGAAATGAGGACCAAATTCTTTTCGTAAAACAGCTGTATATGACCACCAAGCGATTTCAGAAGATATGAATGACTGAGTATAAACCGGTAATGCGGGATTTGAAGCAAGTTCATGCAAAGCATATCGCTCTCTTTTTTCTCCGAGTGAGAGAAAGAGTTGTTCTGTATATGATGTTATGAATTGCTGAAACATGAGAGTATTATTCCGCGATGAATGCTTTTTTTCTTTCTTTTCTTGCGATGTCTCGCAAAACGGGTTTTCTTTTCTTTAACACTTGAATGATGTCAAAAAAACTATTCCAATTATGATGCATGATCCCATGTTGATTGCAATACGATGATAAACTTCCTTTTGCGAAAATCATGTCGGCATAATGCACCGGACAAGTATCCGAAAGTCCATCTCCGATATAGATGATCAAATCATCGGGATGACTTTTTCCAAGTACAATCTTTGTTTTGCAGGATGCACAAAAGCAGGAACAACGCTCATCGGCATTGGGAAAAACAGGCTTCCATGTTCGAGAGTCGGATTGTAACTGCAACAGATTGCGATAAGTCGGAATATCTTCTGTATTGATTCTTTTCAGAATCTCATCGATATAGATGTCAAAACCATCGCTGACAATACTCATTGTCCATTGTTGCTCTTGCACGAATTCAAGAAATTGAGCGAAATAGGCATCGACATCGCATGAATCGCAGAATGCTAGAAGTGCTTCTTTTGTCAAAGAAAGATCAGAACTTACCTTCTCATAATATTCTTTGACAGAATATAATCCTTGCATCAAATCTGAATGCGCTGGCTCGAATGAGGAAAATGTACGGAAGAAAGCATCACCTGAATCTTTCCTCGTGATTGTTCCATCAAAATCGCAAAAAACACGAATGATTGGTTCAATCTCCTTTATGTCATTCATGCAAAACCCGAAGCATGCGTATAAAATCCTTTTCCACCGGCTTTGCCAATCCAACGAGCACGAACATATTGTCTGAAGAGTATGCAGGGTCTATATCGCTCTTGTCTATATTCCGCATATAATGCATCCAAAATCGAAAGCACAGTATCAAGTCCGATTGTATCTGCCCATTCAAGCAATCCATGGGGATAATTCACTCCGGATTTCATGGCTGCATCAATATCCTCGCGAGTTGCAACTTGTTCTAGAAAGGCAAATGCGGCTTCATTCATGAGAGTCGCCAATATGCGTGGCATTACCAAACCCACGCGATCTTCAACGATCTCACAGGCATATCCTGCGGCATTCATCAGAGATTCAATTTTGCGTAAACTATGCTCAGATGCATTGAGACCTTTGGTCAATTCAATGATATCGGCAGTTCCCGTGTGATTAGGAATAAAGCCAAAGCCAATCACATCATGTGAATCTTGAATATAATGCATGATCTCGGTTGCTGTGCATGCAAGTGTGGATGATACAATGAGTGCTTGAGGAAATTCTTCGGCAACTTCATGTATCATCGGAATCTTGAGCTCTGCCGCCACCGGCATACAATCCATGATGATATCAGGTGGAATTGTAATGTCTGAAATCGTTGAAACCACTTCATTTGAAAAAGGAATCAAATGTGGTGGCAATACCGGTAAATCAGACATACTAAAGAGATGCGCATCATCAAATGAAAGATAAATGCTGAAAGGGATTTCTCTATCTCTTAATCTAATTGCCATTTCTGCTGAATGACGAGATCCGCCAAGCAGGAGAATGGATGTTCTTTTATCTTCCAATGTATAAATCGCCATTACTTCAATCACTCTATGGGGTAAATCTTTGGGGCAAAGTATGGACAAAATACGGTAATTTTGACGGCCTTCCAAAGTGAAGGTAATGCTTTGTTCCTTCAATTGAGTTTCTTCATGAGCACGCTTGCAAAACGCATCATCATGGGTCTGATCGGGATCCCCTTCATGATTTGGATGGTCATTCTTGGTTCACCTTATTTTACCGTCTTTTTTGCCATCGTTGCCGTGCTTGCTTTGCGAGAATTGTATATGCTACTCTCGGCAAAGGGATTCGCTCCGCATCCAATGATTGGGATGATTACGGGATTTGTATGGATGCTATTGATGGACTTTGCCGGTGAACAATCAGCATTTCTCTTATTGCTTGTCTTGTCACTTGCCGGATTATCGACCCTTTCCCTTGAACTTGTCAATTCCTATGAAGAAAAACATGCTCCTCCGGCAGGTTCTGTGGTGTCCACGCTCGGCGCAATTGTATATGTGCCTGTTATGCTTTCCAATGTGATTGCCTTACGAGGATTTGAAGTGCAAGGACATCTTGCACCATATTTTGCACAAATGAACATGGAGGCCGGTTCGGCATTGGTGATCTTACTCTTCATCGGTGTTTGGGCTGGTGATACATTTGCCTATTTTGGTGGCATGGCTTTTGGGAAAAGACCACTTATGTCACATATCAGTCCGAAAAAAACGATTGAAGGGGCAATCATAGGATTTTTGGGAACAATCCTTACAATGTTGGCAGGAACATATTTTCTCATGCCGACATTTCCATTGTGGCTTATGCTTATTGGCTCAATTTTACTTGGTCTTTTTGCTCCAATAGGAGATTTGGTGGAATCCATGATCAAAAGAGATGCACATGTGAAAGACAGTTCGGAGCTTATTCCGGGCCATGGTGGAGCATTCGATCGATTCGACAGCATGTTGTTTGCCGCCCCGATATTTTATGGATTCATCAAGATTGTTTCAATGTGGATGTGATCAACTGCTTGCGCCATTATATCGCGTGAGCGCAAAAGAAAAGAATTTTACTGATGCTATGGCCATGATTATTGTCACAATAACCATAATCATGAACATTTCCAGGGAAGCAGTATTGAAGAGCATGGAAGCGGGTACGGATGCAATCAAAGAAAGAGGGAAAATCGTGATGAATATTCGGCGCATCGCGGAATTATATATGCCATCGGGTCTCATGGCGATTTGATACAATGCATAGAATATGCTTTGCACGCCTGAAGCATTCACAAAAAAGAAGGACATATTTCCGACGATTGTTTCGAGGGAAATCAAAATGATTGATCCGCAAATCAGACCTACAAACCAACCAATCCATTGCAATGCAGATATGGACTGATCATGCATCAATAATCCCATGATGAAAATGATGATGCTGACCCCGACATTCACCATCGATGCTGTATTGATGAATCGGAAATAACTCAAGAATAATGGCGATACGGGTTTCAGAAGAAAGAAATCCAATTCACCTGTATTTACATGTCTTGGAAAATGCCAGAAATTTGAAGCAACCAGCATCATATTGAAAGAATCAACGATGAATAATGTCCCCAAAAACAAATATGCTTCGCTTCTGGAAAGTCCGGCAAATGCCGGAGTATACATGAACATCACTTCGAAGAAACCGATTTGAACGGCGCACCAAATAATGTCAACCATCACTTGTAAGGCATAATGCAAGCGGAATTCCATGTCTCGCGAAAGACAATTCTTGAAGAGTGTGATCCATAGTCGAAAGAGATGCATATCAGCGTATATCCGGAATGAATTCCTTCATGGCCAAATACAGTTCCCAAGTGGCTTTTACATCGCGAAGACAATATTCGGATATGATGTCATATTTGCCATCTGCATATAATTCACCAACTCTCGAGCCATCTACGCCGGCTTCTTTTGGAGATTGCACGCCAAATGCTTTTGCCACAAAATCAAAATTATATCTTCGAGTTGCACCTGATTGCTGAGGATTGAAGAAGCATAATTCATCGAGCAAATCTGTATGTGAATCACGATAATTGAATCTTGTGCCTTGCATGAGATTGAATTGTGGTTTCACTTTGAGAAGGGCTGATCGAAGCATCACAAATGGGGCATCAAATCCACGACCATTGAATGTGATCAAATGCGGGGATGGATAGATTGTGAGCAATTTCCAGAAACTCTCCAGCAATTTTACTTCACTGCAGAGCACCATTTTATTTCCTGAGGGCAAATCCTCAGTTTTCATTTCACCTTCAGGAATGGCCGGATCTGTCATGAATGCGCCACTTCTTACTTCCGTCCAGCCATCTTCTGCCTTTTGCATGACTTTCAATCCAAGGGTTATGATTTGGCCGGTTAAGGGCGAAAGTGCCATTTCATTGATTTTCTTATCACGCAATTCATCCGTGCTTGCCCCGCGGAGAAGATATTCTTGTCTTGCTTCATCGAAAGAATCAATGGGCATGCCCGCTGTCTCAATATCATAAACGATATAGGTTTTTCCACTCATGTCGAACTCCTGAAATGATTGGCAAAGATACGCAAAATGATACATCTCATTTCTCGCAAGTTTGTCCGAAAAGACAACAGTGCATATAAAGTTGCAAAACATCGATTCCGTATATTCGCAGTGCAGCATATATCCGGCTTTAATTCATGAGCGCTAGGCAAAGTCAAAAAGGACAATCTCGCGGAGAGGTGGATCAGCAAATTTCCATGGAATTTGTCTTCCCTCCGAATAGACTCAAATTCATGTTTGGGCTATTTCTCTTTTTATTCTCCATCGCATTGATTCGCATATTTTATGTGCAGGTGATCAAGGCCGATGAAATCATGAAGGAAAAGAGAAGACAGCATATGGTGCCAGTGACTTTACAAGCACAAAGAGGGGAGATCCTTGATAGAAATGGAAGGGTGATCGTAGCGAATGTAAAGGCAATGACTTATGCAGTCGATATCACAAAAGTCAAAAACAAAAAGGGAATTGCAACCGCACTTTCTCTTGCAACCGGTGAATCAATCGAGTATTGGCTGGATAAGATCAATCACGGAGTAAATGAGTTCTCTTATTTAGCAAGAGATGTGACGGCCAGACATATCATGCTAGATACCATTCGTGATCCGGGTTTCATCAAGATTCCAACTTATCGCAGAAGTTATGTATATGGCACGGGAGCCGCTCAAATAGTGGGTTTTACGGATCCTGATAAAAAAGGTACTGCCGGCCTTGAACTGATGCTGGATTCATTGTTCAGAGGAATTAATGGCAAAACTTTCATGAGAAGAGATGCTGTGAGTAATCTGTATTATTCTCATGAAATTCCGGTGCAAGAACCTCGTACGGGACATGCAGTGCAATTGACATTGGACATTGAACTTCAGAGAATTGCCGAATATGAATTGGCTGAAGGGGTGAGTTCTTCTCAAGCCGAAGGTGGAACCGTGATTGCTCTGGAACCTTCAACGGGAGAGGTGCTCGCGATTGCTTCATGGCCAACATATAATCCGACCAATCCCCAGAATGCAACTTCGGATGCCAAACGGATTCATGGAATCACGGATATGTATGAGCCCGGTTCCACATTTAAACTTGTCACGGCAGGTGCAGCATTGGAAGAGGGTATCATCAGTCCTGATTCATGGGTAAATGGAATGAATGGCACGCTTCGAGTCGGTGATTATGAAATCAAGGATTCACATCCAATCGGGAAGGTTCGATTCACTGAAGCATTGGAGCAATCCAGTAATATCGTATTCGCCAAATTATCCGAAAAGATAGATGATTTCAAGTTTTACAAGTATGCCAGAGATTTTGGATTCGGAATAGTATTGGGAATTGATTTCCCGGGTGAAGCTCCCGGAATTTTGAAAAGACCGAAACAATTCAGCAAGACAACCAAGAAATTCATGGCTTATGGTTATGAATTAGGAGCCACTGCATTGCAAATGGTCAATGCATTTTCCACCATAGCCAATGGGGGTGTGATGATGCGACCATTCATGGTAAAGAAAATCATCGGTCCGGATGAGAATGTGATTTCAGAAACGAAAGTACAAAGAATCAGATCCGTGCTTTCAGAAAAGACCGCAAAAACCCTTACATATATGCTCAAGCGCGTTGTTGAATATGGTACCGGTAAAGAGGCAAGAATTACAGGAATGCCAATTGCCGGTAAAACGGGAACGGCTCAGCAATTGGTCAATGGACAATATTCTAAGCAAGATTATACGGCTTCATTTGTAGGGTATTTTCCTGCTGATGCGCCAAAGGTTGCGATGATTGTCATGCTCCATAAACCCAAATCTTCGATTTATGGAGGTTCCACATCTGCTCCGATTTTCAAAAAAATTGCACAAAAATGGATTACTGCATCTCGCATTCCGGTTGAAGACATTGAAAGGAATAATGCGGGGGCAAGACAAAGAGTGCAAGACTCGGCAATTGTTCCTGATTTGCGCGGACTCTCAATAGATCATGCACAAGAAATATTACAACATATTGGTTTACGCATCAAGGGTGCTGATCATGGAATCATCATCAATCAATCAATTCCGGAAGGAACATGGTTGGAAAAAGGCAAGAGCATCAAAGTTAGTACGCAAGATGGCATGCTTGATGGAAAGCAATCCAAGACATTTTCATTGAAAGATACAAGTGCAATCGTCAAGCAAATACCAGGTAAACCAACCATCCTCAAGCCAATGCCTGATGTACGCGGAATGAGTATACGGCGTGCATTGTCTGTATTGCATGCTTCGGGATATAAAGCTCGACTGACAGGAAAGGGGAAAGTGGTCTCACAAATGCGGTCAAAAACTAATCCGAAGGAATGTATTCTTCAAGCCCAATGATCAACCGCGGGGATGATAGGTCTTATGTACCTGTCGAATGAATTCGCGGTCGATATGGGTATAAATTTGCGTGGTGCTGATATCTGAATGACCCAGCATTTCCTGCAATGCACGAAGATCCGCGCCACCCTCAAGCAAATGTGTTGCAAAAGAATGTCTGAATGTATGTGGATGCACATGCTTTTCTATCCCAGCATCCATCGTGGCTTTGCTGACGATGTTCCAAACGCTCATTCTTGAAATTCCCGTCCCTCTTTGATTCAAGAAGAGAATGTCATTTGTTGAAACTCCGGATTTCATGAAGTGGGGTCTGACTTCCACTTGATATGTTCCAACCCATTCCAATGCAGAACTTCCGATTGGAACGATTCTTTCTTTTGAACCTTTGCCAAACACACGAATCACCTCTTGCTCCAAAAGCATATCTCTTTGTTTGATTCCGCATAATTCAGAAACACGAAGACCGCATGCATAAAGTAATTCAAGCATGGCTCTATCTCGAATCCCGGCTTTTGTGGTGATGTCGGGTTGCTCCAAAATGGCAAGCATTTCATCAATGGAAAGCGTATCCGGTAAACTTCTTCGTGACTTGGGTAATTCAGCTTTTTCAGTGATATCAGTGTCAATGACTTTGTTGGAAAACAAAAAAGAGAAAAATCCGCGAAGTGAGGACAATGTTCTTGTGCGAGATGATAATGCCAGACCCAATTCTTCGAGCATCAATAGGAAAGAATGAATATGCTGAATTTCAATGAGTGCATATTTCTCCATTCCCTGATGAACTATAAAGGTGCTAAATCTTTCGATGTCGAACATATATGCCGAAACGGTATTCTCGCTCACCCCTTTTTCCAGAGCGAGAAATCTCTTATATGATTGCATTTCTCTCTTCAGTGAAAGAGGAAGCTGTGCGGATGATTCATCCATCAATGTCTATCAAGAGTAATAATTTGGTGAGGCTTTTGTAACAACCACATCATGAGGATGCGATTCTTTGAGTCCTGCACCGGTAATCTTCACAAATCGAGCATTTTCTTGTAATTCAGAAATGGTTCCGCAACCGCAATATCCCATTGAAGCACGCAAACCACCTGTCAATTGATAAATGGTATCACTTGCATTTCCTTTGAATGGCACTCTACCTTCAATTCCTTCGGGAACGAGTTTTGCCAGACCATCTTCCATGTCCTGAAAATATCTGTCTGCCGAGCCCTGTTGCATTGCTCCTAGTGAGCCCATGCCTCTATACATCTTATATGCACGACCTTCCAGCAGAATTTTTTCACCGGGTGATTCTTCATGTCCTGCAAGCATTCCACCAATCATCACGCAATCTGCACCGGCGGCAATGGCTTTTGCAACATCGCCTGTTTGTTTGATTCCACCATCTGCTATGACCGGAACGCCATGTTTATGTGCTTCCGAGGCAGCTTCCATGATGGCAGTGAGTTGAGGAACTCCAACACCGGCAATGATGCGTGTTGTACATATGCTTCCCGGACCAATTCCCACTTTCACTCCATCTGCTCCTGCTTCAATCATTGCTTTTGCAGCATCTGCAGTACCAATATTTCCACCAATGATTTGAAGTGTTGGAAATGTGGATTTTACCGCTCTGATCATGTCCAATACACCCCTAGAATGACCATGTGCAGTATCGATGATGACAATGTCCACGCCGGCTTCATGAAGTGCTTTCACTCTATCCATTGTTTCGCCTGTGATGCCCACTGCCGCGCCGACTCTTAATCTTCCCAATTCATCTTTGCAAGCATTCGGGTATTTCTTCTTTTTCTGAATGTCCTTGAAGGTAATGAGACCTTGCAATTGACCATTCTCATCAACGACGGGTAATTTTTCTATGCGATGCTTTTCCAGAATCTGTTCTGCTTCTTCGAGAGTAGTTCCCAAAGGCGCAGTGACGATATTGTCTTTGGTCATCAATTCAGAAATTAACTGCGAGCCATTTGTTTTGAAACGCAAATCGCGATTTGTGGCAATTCCGATCAATGCACCTGAGTCATCGATAACAGGAAAACCCGCGATTTTATATTTGGCCATCAAGGTGAGAGCATCAAGGGCAGTATTATCAGCTTTGAGGGTAATGGGATTGCGAATCATTCCACTTTCTGAGCGCTTCACTTTATCCACTTCATCGGCTTGGGCTTTGATCGACATGTTTTTGTGAACGATGCCGATTCCACCTTCACGAGCAAGGGCAATGGCCATTTCGGATTCGGTAACGGTATCCATAGCGGCGGAAATCACCGGAATATTCAGTGTTATATTCTTTGTAATCCGTGTTTTAAGCGAAGTTTCGCGTGGCAATACCTCTGAATAGCGAGGAATAAGTAGTACATCATCAAAGGTGATGCCTTCGGAAATGATCTTTGAATTCATGAATTTCGGTGACCGGAAGGAGTGGAACATCATGAGTGCGAAGAACTTTCGCAACTCTATCCTCTCGTAATTTACGGAATATCCCCTAATTTTGAAGTTTCGGAATGAACGATTCTTGTGAAATATTCGTTATCATGCCCGACTCAATATTCAATTTTGGCAAAAACATGAATGATATACAGTCTTTGTATCAGCAAATGATACTGGATCACAATAAGAATCCTCGGAATTTCCGTGGATTGGATGATCCCACTCATTGTGCTGAAGGACATAATCCACTTTGTGGTGATGAAGTCACGATTTTCATGAAAATCAATAATGGCATTATCGAAGACATCACCTTCAAAGGCTCGGGTTGTGCAATAGCAACCTCTTCTGCTTCGATCATGACTACGGTTTTGAAAGGTCGAACAGTGCAAGAAGCAGAGGAATTCTTCAAGCAATTTCATGGTATTGTCACGGCATCAATGGATGAAACCATTGAAACGGATGATCTTGGTAAAATGGCTGTGTTCACCGGTGTCCGGGAATTTCCCGCCCGAGTGAAATGTGCTTCATTGGCTTGGCACACGATGAATAATGCCATGCATGGCGAAACAAATGTCAGCACTGAATAATTGTATCCACTTCATCTCATTATATGAAACAATTTGTCTCTCTCAAACTTGATGACAATGAAAATCATCAAGAACCAAAACAAGAAGCCATGCCGCCTTCTGATGCGCCCATTGTGGATCGCATCATTGCGGCAATCAAAACAGTCTATGATCCCGAAATCCCCGTTGATATATTTGCTCTTGGATTGATTTATTCCGTTCGTTTCCATGAAGACACAAAGAAGGCGGAAGTGGTCATGACTCTGACATCTCCCGGATGTTTTGCTGCCGGACTGATACCGGGTCAAGTGGAACAGAAAGTATTGGAAGTACCCGAGGTTCAAACAGTCAATGTGGAACTCACTTTTGATCCACCCTGGGATAAAACCATGATGAGCGAAGCCGCAAAATTGGAATTAGGCTTTTGGTAATCGGTATTTGAATTGATATTATTTAACATTGGAATTTTCATGTTCAGAAATCTTACAGTATCTGCAATCAAAAGATTGACCCCACAGTCCATTGCCATTTCATTTACAATCCCAGAAGAATTTCGGGAGGAATTTGCGTATATACCCGGACAATACATAACTCTGAAAGCCGAAGTATCCGGACAAAAAGCAAATCGGGCTTATTCATTGTGTTCATCACCATATACCGGTGAAGCACTTACAATCGGTGTGAAGCAAACCGAGGGAGGACTGGTTTCCACTTATTTGAACAATGATTTGAATATCGGAGATACTCTTCAAATCATGAAGCCGATGGGTAATTTTACATTGAAGGTAAATTCCGATGCTTCAAGACATATCGTATTGATTGGTGGTGGAAGTGGTATAACGCCGCTTTTGTCAATTGCGAAAAGCGTATTGCTCAAAGAACCAAATTCAACTGTCACTTTGCTCTATGGAAATCGTGATCAAGCATCCATAATGTTCTCTGTTGAATTGAATGAACTTCAGTCACAGTATCCTGCTTTGAAAGTAAAGCATGTTCTCGAACAAGGATCTGATGAATTCAAAGGAGTGCTCAGCATTGATATGCTTGAGGCATTGCTCAGTTCATTTGTTTCTGATAATCATGCTGAATATTATATCTGTGGTCCAGCACCTGTGATGTCCAATGCAGAATCGGTGCTTACGGCGCATAATATTCCTTCCGGACGCATTCATAGAGAATTTTTCACGGCTCCGATTTCGGTTGATGAAGATGCTGATGCACAGGAAGAATCAACGGAAGAAAAACAGATTTCTGTGAAATTATATGGTCGATCCTATGATATCACAGTCAATCCCGGAGAAACTATATTGGAAGCCGGAATCAGACAACAACTTGATCCGCCTTATGCATGTCAGATTGCCGCATGCTGCACATGCAGAGCGAAGCTTCGTACGGGTAAAGTTCATATGGAAAGCAGAGAAGCTTTAACCGATGATGAAATTGAAGAAGGTTATATTCTTACTTGTCAGGCACATCCTTTGACAGATGATGTGCTTGTAGATTTTGATGGTTGATATCTTCTTGCTTGATGAATCCCTGAGCATGACTATCTTTGCGTCATGCTCTTTTTTTATGCAATAAATCTTCCAATCTCATGAATCTTCTACCTATACTAGCTCTCTTTCTTTTTTCTTTATCCTTTCTTCATGCTGATGAGAGAGTCAAGAGAATTCAATCGCATGTGCAGTATTTGTCATCAGATTCTCTGGAAGGCAGAGCTCCTGGAACAAAAGGAAATATTCTTGCGGCTGAATATATCAAGAAGCAATTCAAAAACATTGGCTTGCAACCTTATAATCAAGCTGACTATTTTCAAGAATTTTCAATTATCACCGATATTCTTTTGAATTCCAAAGGGAATGCTCTTTCGATTTCTCATGGAAAAAAGGAACATGCACTAAAAGTTCAAAAGGAATTCATTCCTCTTGGAATCAGTGATACGGGCATGGCTCAATGTCCAATCGTTTTTGCCGGTTATGGTATTTCTTCACCTGCTGACAATTATGATGACTATGCCGGAATTGATGTGAAAAATGCTCTTGTGATTGTCTTGCGAGGCGCTCCGGAACAGGATAGTCCACATGGTAATCTCTCTCAATTCGCCGGTTTGAGAGGCAAGGCAATGACAGCCAAAGAGAAGGGTGCAAAATCATTGCTTTGCGTTTCGGGTAGTCAATTTCCGGATTCACTAATGCCATTGCGTTTCGAGCAAGGCGGAAAAGTTGATGGTATGCTCATACTGAATGCACTTACTTCAACTGTGGAAGCGCATCTTCCGGAATTGAAAGTGACTTCTTTGGAGAATGAGATAAAGTCAAGTAAAAAACCCGCAAGTAAGATCATTGCTGATCGCTCCATGAATATTCATGTTTCTTTGTCCGAGAAAAAAGTACAAACTTCCAATGTTATCGGATATATTCCCGGTACCGATCCTTCCAAGAAAAATGAAGTGATAGTCATAGGAGCTCATTTCGATCACTTGGGCTGGGGTGGCGAAGGTTCGGGTACATTGGCAAGTACTAAAGAAAGTGCCATTCATCATGGCGCTGATGATAATGCTTCCGGTACAGCCGGCATGATTGAAACAGCAGAGGCAATTGCCAAGAATCCATTGAAAAGACCCGTCATGTTCATTGGATTTACCGCTGAAGAACGAGGTCTTTTAGGTTCTGCACATTTCGTGAAGAATCCAACGATTGGTCTTGACAGTATTGCAATGATGATTAATATGGATATGATCGGCAGATTGAAAGATGGCAAATTGAATATTGGTGGTATTGGTACTTCCTCGCAATTCAAATCCATTGTGGATTCAATCGGAAAATTGCATCCTCTGACATTATCCTATACCGAAGATGGTTTCGGTCCGAGTGATCATGCCTCCTTTTATGGAAAGGAAAAGCC
>JBIKKD010000005.1:0-19333 GCA_044360565.1 Kapaibacterium sp. (SeqCode) | reverse complement strand
GAGAAATTGCAAGAGCGTCTTGCAAAACTCTCTGGCGGTGTTGCAGTACTCAAAATCGGTGCATCCACCGAAGTTGAGATGAAAGAAAAGAAAGCTCGCGTTGAAGATGCATTGCATGCAACACGCGCCGCTGTAGAGGAAGGTATCGTTCCTGGTGGTGGAGTTGCCTATTTGCGCGCAGTGAAAGTACTTGACGGTCTTCATGGTGAGAATCATGATCAAGACACAGGTATTGCAATCATTCGTCGTGCCGTTGAAGAACCGATTCGTCAAATCGTGACAAATGCCGGTCTCGAAGCATCCGTAATTGCAAATCGCATCAAGGAAGGATCAGGTTCTGATGGCTTCAATGCTCGCACTGAGCAATATGAAGACTTGATCAAAGCAGGCGTAATTGATCCAACCAAAGTATCACGCGTTGCTCTTGAAAATGCAGCATCAGTTTCCAGCTTGCTTTTGACAACTGAAGCAACAATCGTTGAGAAACCTGAAGCAGAAAAACCAATGCCTGCCATGCCTCATGGTGGTATGGATTATTGATGAGATAGATTCATATCTTGTATCAAGCAAAATGGCTCTCAAATTATTGAGAGCCATTTTTTTATAGGATTCCTGCATTAATCAATGCTTCTCTGAGCTTCTCTTTATTCTCTTCCAACAGAGGCTGCATCGGCAGACGATAATTTTCCTCGCAAATTCCCATCATTGAGAGAATACCCTTCACCGGAATTGGATTAGTTTCTATGAAATTGAGTCGCATCAAATCAAAAAGAGGATAATGCAATGCTCTTGCTTTTTCAAAGTCACCCGACAATGCCGCATTGATGCATGCACCGAATTGAGCGGGAGCATAATTGGATAGAACAGATATCACGCCATGTCCGCCCGAAGCTATGATTGGTAATGCCAATGAATCATCACCCGCAAGCAAAGTGAAATGCGCAGGACGATTCCTGATGATTTCCATCATTTGCTCCAAATCTGCAGATGCTTCTTTGGTGGCAATGATATGAGTGTATGTCTCAGCCAATTGCAATTGTGTTTCTGCAGTGACATTTGATGCTGTTCTTCCCGGGACATTATAGAGTATTTGCGGAATATCACATGACTCTGCAATGGCTGAAAAATGAGCAATCAAGCCGCGTTGTGTGGGCTTATTATAAAATGGCGAAACAAGCAAAACGGCATCGGCGCCAATCACTTTTGCTTCATTTGTGAGCGCAATCGCCGCTGCAGTATCATTCGAACCCGTACCTGCGATGACCGGCACTCTTCCCGCTGCATGCTCAACAGTTGCACGAATCACTTCACATTTTTCGGCAAATGTCATCGTTGCACTCTCGCCTGTTGAACCACAAGGAACAATGGCAGAGATATTGCCGGCTATCTGAAAATCTATGAGTTTCTTGAGAGATGCAAAATCAATCGAACCATCCCTGTGCATCGGTGTCACAAGTGCTGTTATCGTGCCTTTCAAGGGTAAAGTCATCATGTCTATCACTTAAAATGAATATGCGGTTGTGATTCCAATGCTTGGCAATACAGGAAAATCAAAATCAAAATTCAACCAAGAATTCCTTGGTTTTTTCTCTATTTCATCATGTTGCAATTCAAACATTAGTCCAGCATCAATGTGCAAAGCTAAGAAATTTGAAAGCGCGAATTCATGTCCAAATCTCAAATGAGCATAAGACCATGTATTGATTTCAAACTCAGTTTCTTCCCGCATGAATGTATAGCCGATTTTCCCATACCAAGGTTTATCATTCAATGCATTTTTCTCACCAAACATATGCCAAATGACATCCGCGGAATAGGTAATGATGCTTTCATTTTCAGCTGGAAATGAACCGATATTTAGTCCATATTGCAAATCATCCATCTGATATCGAACTCCAATGTGAAGTAGTTCCGGGATGGACATACCAATTATTGGACGGATGCTCTTGGATCGAATCACTATTGAGTCTTGTGAATACACATATTCTGACGAGGTCAATAGCATTAACACCAAAATGAGTTTTTTCATATCAATCACTCCCTAAAGTATGAGCATCCAATAATGCGGTTCTGAAAAATGGATCAATCTCAGTTAATTGAATTGACAAGTGATTTGAAATGACTTCATGAAGCTTGGAAGTTTCCACGGCACAATCATTCAGAAACTTTTTGAGTCCCGATCCACCGCGAAGCAGAAATACTTGTCTGCAAATCAAGGCTCCGAATGTATAATATGCCAAGGACTCTCTTTGACCTTTTTCAAGTACCTTCTCGATGGACAATTCATTGGGTCTTCGCACATATTCAATTGCCAATTGCTTCTTCAGATCATGTAGATTCTCTCCCAAACTTCCCCCAAGCCAGGTGGACAAGCCCTCCGAGATGAAAGGATGTGTATTTGAGAATGATCTGAAAATCAAATGTACAAGTTCATGTGAGTGAAATTCAGTATCCAATGCCGTGAAAACCCAATCTTTCTCGGGATAAGTCAAACCTTGCGGAGTGGATACAAAAAAATCAAATCCAAGAATCGATGCAAGCTCATCTTTGGAAGTTGTCACATAGTATCTTGCATCTTCAATATCACCAAGATCAAATAATGCTGTGAGAGAATCGCAAAATCGCATGGCCTTTCTAGCCAAAGAAGATGAGTATTTGTGTTTTGGGGACATATAAAATGTCATTCCGCCAATGCTTTTGGTACTCCAATCTTCTGTCATGGTTTCAAGCACAGATTCAAGTTGCCATTGTTCATCCTCTACCCTTGCTAATACTCTATACATAGCTATTGGGAGATTTGATCCAGTAGAATCCACTCCTTGAAACAATGTTTTGATCAGAACTTTCCCTTTCCCCACTTCTTCCGCGCCAATGATCATGGGAGGAAATGTATTCATGAATTCTTTCGATTGAAACAACCATACTCTTGCCGGATCAAAAGAAAATCTTTCATTTCTATCCTTTATCGGCCAAAGTGGATTGTCTTGAATGGAATCAGGTGAAGAATTCAGATATCGCATCCAAGTTTTGACAGCAGGACCGGTTCGAATATCATTTGTATCAATAAATGAAGAGCATCGAACTATGCCATCATTACTTATAGCTATTGAAATGATGCAAAATATACAAAGACAATATGTGCAATAGAATCGCATCAAAGTTCGAATTCTTCTCCAATCTTGGGCAAGAAAAAGTCCTGTCCTTTCAAATTCATATATGCTTGGACGATCTCATGATCAATCTTTATTGGCGGAAAAGTATCAAAATGCACACCCATGCATTTCTTCACCTTTAGCATCATGCAAGCTCTTTCGGCATCCACATAATCCATTGTGAACACATTTCCAATAGGCAGAATTGCAAGATCGATGGCATATCTCTCACCCAATAATGCGAAATCAGAAGTGAGCGCTGTATCACCTGAATAAAATATGCATGCATCACCGGAATGAATCACAAATCCATTCGGATTACCGCCATATGTTCCATCCGGAAAAGAACTTGAATGATATGCATGGGTCATTGTCAACTTTCCGAAAGGAAATTCATGTGATCCACCGGAATTCATGGCGAAACCTTCAATTCCCTTTTCTGCAAAATAGTTGACAATTTCAAAATTGGCGATGATTGTACTCCCCGATTTCTTCGCTATAAGCTCTACATCCGCACAATGATCACCATGAGCATGAGAGATCAAGATATAGTCAGGATTGATTGCATCTATATCTATATGACTTGCAAGTGGATTCTGCGAAATAAATGGATCGAATAAAAGCGAATGACTCTCGGTTTTCAGAAGAAAAGTGGAATGTCCGTAAAAAGTACATTTCATGATACTACATCGATTTAATGAAACATGCATGGTGAAAATACCATTTTTTATCCACTGATTTCCTGATGAGAATCATGTTTGTGCAGAGTTGTTAGTTTTGTAATGAATATCACCTATCAATTTTCATCGGTCATCACAATGAGCAAAAAGATTACCATCATCGGAGGCGGTCCAGTCGGTTGCCTATTGGCTGTGTATTTAGCCAAAAGAGGACATTCCATCTCAATCTTTGAGCGCAGACCGGACATGCGAGCAAATAGTCTCAGCGCAGGAAGATCAATCAATGTGGCTCTATCCGATCGTGGACTTCGCGGACTCGAAGCAGCAGGAATAATTGAGGATATTCTCTCGGTCGCCATTCCAATGCATGGCAGAATGATGCATGCAGTGGATGGAACGGAGAGTTATCTTGCTTATGGCAAAGAAGGTCAGGCAATCAATTCCGTTTCCAGAGGCGGTATCAATAAAGCCCTTATTGAATGTGCCGATGCTTTTGACAATGTGCATATCACATTCAATCATAAATGCACCCATGTGGATTTACATACTGCAACCGCGCATTTTGAAGACACACAGAATGGTAGTGAAATAGTGGTGGAAGCTGATTCCATCATTGCAACGGATGGAGCATATTCAGCTGTTCGTGAGGTGATGCAAAAGACAGATCGCTTCAATTATCAGCAATATTACATTGAACATGGATATAAGGAATTGCATATTCCGCCGGCTGAGGACGGATCATTCAAATTAGAAAAGAATGCACTTCATATTTGGCCTAGAAAACAATATATGATGATTGCTCTTCCCAATATGGATGGCAGTTTCACATGCACACTTTTCTTTCCATTTGAAGGTAATCCATCATTTGCTTCACTGAAATCAGATGCAGACATCATGGATTTCTTCTCTGAGCAATTTCCTGATGCGATGGCAATGATGCCTACACTTCTTGAAGATTATAAAGCCAATCCAACTTCTTCTCTTGTGACAGTTCGTGCCTTTCCTTGGGCATTTAAAGACAAAGTATTGCTCATGGGTGATTCCGCGCATGCCATCGTTCCATTTTTTGGTCAAGGAATGAATGCAGGTTTTGAAGATTGCAGAGTTTTTGGAGAAATGCTCGATGCACATGGCAGTGATGACTGGACAAAACTCTTCCATGATTATGAAATTGCTCGCAAACCCAATGGTGATGCGATTGCCGAACTTGCATTGAATAATTTCATTGAAATGAGAGACCTCGTCGCAGATCCTGAATTCCTTCGTAGAAAAAAAGCGGAGAGAATTTTGTCTGATATGTTCCCTGAATCATTTCATACTGCATATTCCATGGTAACATTCAATCATATGCCTTATTCAGAAGCATTGAAAAGAGGAAAGATGAATGATGAGATCATTGATTCAATGCTTGAGATCCCCAATATTTTGAATGCAGATCCTGAATTGCATAGAGATGAACTCAAGAAATTGATTGATGCATATGAATTGAAAGTCAAAGCGTCTTGATGGTATCTATGATTGCAGATGTAGATTTACCCGGAACAAATGGAATTATTTCCACTCTTCCTCCATGCGCTAAGACTTCTTGTGCACCAACTATGCGATCGATGGTATAATCACCACCTTTTACCAGAATATCAGGCATGATCAGATTGATGAGATCCAGTGGAGTGTCTTCCTCGAATGGAATGACATAATCCACTGATTTGAGTGCAGACAAAACATATGCTCTGTCTTCCAGCATATTCACAGGGCGTTCCAGACCCTTCAATCGCTTGACCGATTCATCGGAATTGATGCCGACGATCAAGAGATCACCCAAATCTCGCGCTTGATTCAAGTAGGTGACATGACCACGATGCAGTATGTCAAAGCATCCATTCGTGAATACGATTTTTTTGCCTTTTTCCTGCTCGGCTTTGATTGCTTGTATTATGTGCATCATCTCATTCATTTATGTTCCACTCCAACCTTGTTTGCCAATCAGTGGGACAAAACTAACATCCTCAAGAGGATAATCGGCATAATTATTCTCATCTTCCCTCACGATGCAATGCATCACTTGAGATTTTTCACTACCTATCGGAATAATGAGATGTCCTCCAATCGACAATTGCTTTAACAGAGCTTCCGGGATCTCAGGTGCACCCGCAGTAACAACGATGCCATCATACGGTGCATGCTCAGACCAACCAATGGTGCCGTCACCGAATCTACAATGGATGGATGTTCCTGGAAATATTTCTTTGAGAATGGATCTTGCTGTATTATATAATTCAAAATGCCGCTCAATCGTATAGACCGTCACACCCATTTCAGCAAGAATCGCGGCTTGATATCCTGATCCTGTTCCAATTTCCAATATTGTTTGGCCGGGCTTCACTTCCAGTAATTCCGTCATGCGAGCAACGGTGAATGGCTGAGAAATTGTCTGGTGTTTATCAATTGGCAATGCGATGTCTTCATATGCTCTTTGTTTGAAAGGACCCGATACGAATTGTTCTCGAGGTACTGTGCCAAAAGCTTGCAATACCTCTTCATTAGTGATTCCGCGTTCTCTCAAAATCTGCACGAGACCTGCTCGAGCTTCAGTATAAAAATGTCGACTCATGAGTATTCACATAAGAATTCCGAATCTGCTGCAAAGATTCGGGGGATGATTAATCTGTATCAGAAATAGCGCCTGATGACAGATATTTTTGTAATAAACCGGGGAAGGTCTTGATGCCGATTTGTTGCGTGAGATGTCCTTCGCGTGCAATTGAAATCGAGCCGGTTTCCTCAGAAACAATCACGATGACGGCATCAGACTGCTCTGACAGACCGAGTGCGGCTCGATGTCTAGTTCCGAGATTACCCAAATCAGATCTCGACATCGTGCTGAGGGGCAATACGCATTTCGCTGCTGTTATCATGTCATTTTCAATGATCACTGCACCATCATGCAAAGGTGATTTTGGATTAAATACTGAAAGAAGAAGTTCGGAACTGACCAATGCTTGTATCGGAACACCTGTATCTATGGTCATTTTGATATTCTGCGATCTTGGAAACACAATCAAAGCTCCGACATGTCTGTCTGACAATTCCTTTACAGCCTCAACAATATCATTCAGAGATTGTGAAATGTTTTTCTTCACAATCACCCGGAATAATTTTGTTCGCGTGATGACCAATAATACTCTTCTAATTTCAGGTTGGAACAGAATGATGAATGCAATGAGCCAGATATCGGCAATTGCGCGCAGAATCCAATTCAGCGCTTTAAGATTAAGCGATTGCGTGATGAATGACACAATCAACATGAGTATAAAACCAAGCAAAATTCTTACTGCAATCGTATCGCGTAATACGGAATACAAAGCAAAGAACAGTATTGTCACGATCCCAATGTCCAGCACATCGATTAAAGTAATCTGAAGAAAACCTATGCGAAACAATTCGATCATGACTTATTTACTCAGCGAATGATCGTACCGATGCGTGACCATCGGATGGATGAAATCTTTTTAAAAAGATCAGAGATTGGACGACCCGTATCCCATGACCAATAGACAATCATAGGAGTTCCGATGATACTATCCATGGGAATGAATCCCCAATATCTACTGTCCTCACTATTATTACGATTATCACCCAATCCGAAGCAATAATCTTTTTCAACTGTATATGTTGATGTCTTTTTTCCATCAATCAAAATGGCATCACCATCAATGGCAATAGAATGTCCTTCACGGCGAATGAACACTTCCCACTGTATCGCATTTTCCTTTGTTATAGCAATTCGGTCACCTTTCTTTGGTATGCGCATCGGTCCCCAATCATCTCGGGTATTTCCCCTGCCAATTGGGAATGAGTGATCCTTTTGTGCTTGCAACCACTGCTCTTTATATTCAGAAGGAGGTTCCATGGAGAGGTCGAATTTTCCATCTTTTGGTAATCGAAATTCGTTCCCATTGACATAGACTCTTGTTTTACGGATCTCGATTGTATCTCCGGCAATGCCGACACAACGTTTTAAGTAATAAGTAAAATCTCTTGGCTCCACATCATCTCTGTCACCCGGATAAATAAACACAATCACATCTCCGACCTTCGGTGTTGAATAACCAGGCAGGCGCAAAAATGGGAGTGGCTTATTGATAAATGGAACCATTTGGGGTGTTGATGGTGCATATATCAATCGATTCACGAATACAAAATCACCCGTTGCAACAGTATTTTCCATAGAACCGGTTGGAACGACGAATGATCCGAAAAGCAGACCATTGACAATCATGATGAAAAACACCGCACCGAACATGGTTTTGAACCATGAAACTATATGCTCAATCGGAGTTTCGGGCTCTTTGCGTTTTGCATCACGAGCTTTTTTCCATTCTTTGTATCTATTGATCCATTCGGTCATTGAGATTCTCGAAAATATAAGTGAAATTATTGCCATTGAATGAGATGATACCAACTGTCCATTTGATTATACAGCAATCTTAATGCCTCGGGTGCAGTATCATCACCTTGATAATCCACAATGGATTTTCCACGAATCACACCATCTTTGGTATGAATCACTTTGAATAATACAGATGGCATATCGGTAACACCTTGCTTTACATATTTTGCCTGCAATTCATTTACATTCACTTTCTCAATTGCATTGAGCAATGAAGTGATGGAGTCCTTGGGAATACTTCCTATTCTCTTCCCATTTACCGGAACATTGAGGAATCCTTCATATTCAATCGTTCCATCACCATGAACAGTCATTGAATAGACAGGACAATTTCCTCTGCAGGCAGTTCTCTCAAGAGTGATGCTAAATGCTTCAGGAGAATCCTTCAGTGGCACTGAACCTGTGGAGCATGACATCAACAAGAATGTCAGGAATAGTGAAAAGAATGCAGTGCTGAATCGCATGTTATTTTCCGGATCTGAATTTATTGACATCAATTTCATATCTACGGATTTTATTGTGCAATGTCTCGCGTGAGATTGCCAATAATACCGCCGCTTTACTCACATTCCCACTGCACTTTTGCAATGTGGAAACTATTTTCATTTTATCTGCTCTTGCAATATCATCCTTTAATGAACCATCACTTGTGATAGAAAATTGATCATTGCCGGATACTGCTTTTGGCTGTGAATAAACATGATCATTCGTTGATGCAACAGAATGTATATCTCTGATTTCAATAGTATCGGAGGATACAGTTTGCAATACCACGCGCAATGTACTTTGCAATTCGCGAACATTTCCTTTCCATGTATGTTCTTGCAAGAATTCTATTGCTGATGGAGAGAATGATTTATTATCCACCATTTTTTCATTGTGTTTTTTTACATAATGATCAACAATCAATGGGATATCTTCTTTCCTCTCACTCAATGGAGGGATGGTGATTTCGCATTCTCTCAATCGATGATATAATTGCTCACGGAATTTTCCTTCACGCATGGCTCCGAGCAAATCACGATCAGTTGCTGAAATGAAACGGACATCCACTTCTTCAGGTTCAACAGATCCGACTCTACGGATGATTTTCGTTTCAATCGGAAGCAAAAGATTTGCTTGCAATTCCAATGGCAAATCACCTATTTCATCCAAAAAGAGCGATCCCTTATTTGCCTGGTGAAATAATCCTTTTTTATTTTCATGAGCACCCGAAAATGATCCACGCACATGACCAAATAATTCACTTTGAAATAATTCTCTTGGGATATTCGGAATATCGACCGTCACAACGGGATGATGTCCTCTTTTGCTCACGGCATGAATTGCTTCTGCCACCAATTTTTTTCCTGTTCCGGTTTCTCCGGTCACAAGCACATTCAAATCTGTTTTACCAAATCGAATGATCTTATCGGCAACTTTGAGCAATGCTTCACTTTTACCGATGATGCCTTGTTTTTGTATCAATTTCAAGAGTTCTTGATGTTCTGTTTGAACCTGAAACTTTTCCAAAGTACTTGTAAGAACATCGCGTAAACGATCAGTGGAAATAGAACTCTTTTCGATGAAATTTACCGCTCCCATTCTGGTTGCTTTAACTGCGGTGTCAATTGTGCCTTTTCCGGAAATCATGATGACAGACAAAGCAGGATATTTTTTTTTACTTTGTGCAAGTACATCCAAGCCGTTCATTTGTGAATTCACAAATTCTATGTCCAACAACATCAAAGAATATTGTTGATGATACTGCTCCAAATGCGTTAGAGCTCCCTCGGGAGAATCACAAGAATGCGTTTTCCACCCAAAATCCCCAATGATATCAGCCAAGGTTTCTGTAAACTCGGCATTATCATCCACCAAGAAAATCGATATATCAGATGCCAAATGAATATCCCCCCTCGCATTTGCGAGGAATAAATGAAACAATCAATCCACTTTGTTCAAATCCAACCTTCATATGTAATGTTATTTTGATGCCGGAACTCTCAGCATCAGTGAATCATGCAATGCCCGAAATTCTTTGCTTCCGAATGTTGAAAATTCCGGATTCCAAATAGCTTTTTTGTGGACATTGGTTTTAGTATTGATATACTCCACCGAGCGATAAGCCTTACCCGGCGAATATAGTGATTGTATCGCAGTAAATGTCCCAATCATATCCTGCAAAGTACTACAAAAGAAATCCACATTAACGGAATCAATTCTCTTGACATTCATAGCATCATTGCCATTTGTACGATGCGCATTATATACTCCGAGATCTTCAGCATGGATTTCATATCCCGTAAATGATCCGGATGCAATATCACCATCGCCCCATCGCAATATCGTGCCCATGGTTCTTTCATTGATACATGTGGTTTTCGTACTCATGCAACCATGAAGGAATAATCCGAATATCATGACGATTACGCTTTTCATCATTTTCCTTCTTGGGATAAGAAGCGTTCAATTCTACGGATGCACACTTCCTTGCCGAGCATCTCCATTGTTTCATAGAGTCCGGCTCCAACGGGTTTGCCGGTAAGAATCATACGCAAAGGATGAATGAATAATTTGGAGGCAATTCCATTCTCTTTGGTGAATGCTCCGATTGCATCATTTATTGATATATGATTGAAATCCTCCAAACCTTTCATAATCGGAAGAAGTGATGCAATGATTGCACCAGAATCTGCTGTCCAATGTTTTGCCTTATACTCTTCATCAATCACATAATCATCAGAGAACATATATGCGCCGAATCCTGGTACTTCATTGAGGAATGTGATACGCTCTCGCAATAATATCAAAATACCTTTTGCTCTCTCATCACTTACCTCTATATGATGCTCATGCAGAATAACCTGCAATTGAGGGAGAAGTGACTCTGGATCTGCATTACGAAGATATTGTGCATTCATCCATTCAAGTTTCTTGGTGTCAAACACAGCACCTGCCTTATTCACTTTTTCGAGAGTGAATAAATCAGTCAATTCCTGCATGGAGAAAATTTCTCTGTCGGAAGTTGGATTCCAACCCAATAATGCCACGAAATTGATAAGTGCATCGGCAAAGAATCCTTTTTCTCTGAAACTCTTTGCGAATACATCCCCAAATCGCTTGCTCATCTTGGATTTATCCGGATTCAATAGCAGTGGAAGATGTGCGAATTTAGGCATGTCCCATCCGAATGCCTGATACAAAAGAACATGTTTTGGAGTGGATGGAAGCCATTCCTCGCCACGAATCACATGTGAAATTTCCATAAGATGATCATCCACGACATTCGCCAGATGATATGTTGGAAAACCATCTGATTTCAGAAGAATTTGATCATCGACATCACGAGCATTGACTATCACTTCACCGCGAACGATATCATTAAATCTGATTTCACCGGAAACAGGCACTTTCAATCTGATGCAATAATCGGCACCTTCATCAAGCAATCGCTTTGTTTCATCGGGTCCGAGTGTATATTCACTTCGCATGACAGTGCGATCATACTTTGCTGCAATTCCCGCATTTTTTTGTCGTTCGCGCATTGCATCCAATTCCTCGGATGTGTCGAATGCGCGATATGCCATGTCTTTAGCCAATAGCTCATTTGCATATTGTCTATACAATTCTGTGCGTTCGGACTGACGATATGGACCATGAGGACCGCCCTTTTCAGGACTTTCATCGAATTCCATTCCCGCCCATCGAGAGATGTCAATGATATTTTCTTCTGCGCCTTCAACAAATCTGGTTTGATCTGTATCTTCAATGCGAAGAATGCAAGCACCGCCATGATGTCTGGCAAATAAATAATTATACAGTGCTGTCCTCAAACCACCGATATGAAGAAAGCCCGTTGGGGATGGCGCAAATCGAACTCTTACTGACATATTTCCTGCTTTGAATCTGATCAATTGGTATAAATGTGCACTGCTTCGGCAAAGGTGTTTTCCGTTTCACGCAAACGAATGCGTAATTCGGAAATATTCGAAAAAACCTCAAAACCAGGAATAAGCTCACGAAGCATATAATGAGCAATATTCTCAGCCGTGGAATAGAAGTCTACGGTATTCACTTTCATAGGATGATTCTTGAAAAATTCCATCAGTATTGAATCCGTTGAATCCAAAAGGAATGAATGATCCAAGCGATCAATCAATGGTTGCACAAGTGCTTTCATGTCGAAATAATCAATCACCATCCCGGTTGCGGGATCAATGGTTCCGACAATTTCAACGCGCATGGTATATGAATGACCATGAATATTCTGACAACCACCTTGATGAAAAGGAAGCCGATGACCCATCTCCCAATGAAATTCTTTGGCGATTCGGGATTCCATCTTATCTCCTATGAGAAGCGGTGATGACGCTCGACATTCCACCTCTCATGCCCCAATCTGTTGTGATGGTCATTTCAAGTGGATTGCAACGCTCAACCAAATCATCGAGGATTTTATTGGTAACCGCTTCATAGAAAATACCCATGTTCCTAAATTCAAGGAAATAGTATTTGAGCGATTTCAATTCAAGGCAAATTGCATCAGGAACATAGTCAATGGTCACGGTTGCGAAGTCCGGAAGTCCGGTCAATGGACATACAGAAGTGAACTCATGCAATACATGTTTGATGCGGTACTGTCTACCGACAGCGGGATTTGGGAATGTTTCTAAACGATCCATGGAATTACTGTATCTTTGTGCGGTGAAACAAACGCCTTCTGAAGGGAGGCAAAGGCTTGTAAAAATACGGGTTTTCTGCGAATTAATGAAGAATACAACTGGTCATTATCTCTATGGCAGACGCTCTGTCATCGAAGCGCTCAATGCAGGCAGAGAAATCGAGAAGATTTTTGTGCAATATGGCGCCTCCGGCGATGCAATTGAGGAAATACGAATGAAGGCAAGGCAGTCAAATGTAGCCTGCGCAATTGCCGATAAAATGAAATTCAATGACATGGAACGCCGCATCCCTCTTGAAAGGGGTTCTTCTCAAGGCGTGATTGCACTAACAACAATGATCGATTATCTTGATCTTTTCGATCTTCTTGATGCTGGATTGTCAGGGATGCCAAATCCACTGATCATTGCACTTGATGAAATCAATGATCCTCATAATGTAGGTGCCATAGCTCGTTCTGCTGAATGTGCAGGTGCTGCAGGCATGATCATTCCTACGGAAAATTCAGCTCCAATCACTCCTGCGACCTTCAAATCTGCTGCCGGAGCAATGGAATTCCTCCCTGTTTCCAAGGTGGATTCCCTTATTGTTGCTCTTCGCAATTGCAAAGCTGCGGGTTATGAAATCATCGGAACCGATGGATCTGCCGAGCTCAATTATACTGAAATGGGCATTTTCTCAGCTCCAACCATTCTCGTTATTGGAAGCGAAGGGAAAGGCATGAGACCCGCCATCCGCAAAGAATGCACCAAACTGATTCGCATTCCAATGCATGGCAATGTGGAATCTCTAAATGCTTCCGCCGCCGCATCCATCATATTGTTTGAAAGGGTCAGACAAGCGAGTTTGTGATCATGAGAATCATCTGTCTTACCGAAGAAACAACTGAAACTCTCTATGCAATAGGTGCCGATGAGCTCATCGTCGGCATCTCGGGATTCACCGTGCGTCCTGCAATTGCTCGTAAAACCAAACCCAAAGTTTCAACCTATCTCGATGCCAATATCAATGAGATTCTTGCACTGAAACCCGATCTCGTGCTGGCATGGAGCGATCTTCAAGCAAATATCTGCTCACAACTGATTCAACATGGCATAGCAGTTCATTGCTTCAATCATCGAACGATTGATGGTATTTTGGAGATGATTTCAATGCTCGGAAGAATCGTCAACAAAAGTATCGAAGCCGAAGAATACAGGGCATTCCTTGAAAGAAGAATTGAAGATATGGCCGAGAAATCTTCACGCTTGTCTGTCAGACCCCGCATTTACTTTGAAGAATGGTTCGATCCTTTGATCTCAGGTATCTCTTGGGTGAGCGAAATCGTAGAATTATGCGGTGGAGTGGACATATTCTCTGAACATCGTGTTTTTCAGGATGCAAAAAGCAGAATCATCCCTGATCCCAATATCATCATTGAGCGGAATCCTGATATCATTATGGCTTCATGGTGTGGGAAAGGGGTAAAAAAAGAGAAAATCACTACAAGAATGGGTTGGGATACAATCAATGCAGTGAAAAATAATCAGATTTTTGAAATCAAATCCCCTATCATTCTTCAGCCGGGACCGGCAGCATTGACCGATGGCATGGATGCCGTAAAAGCAATTATTGATGCATGGCATCAGAATTTCACGAAATAACTCATTCCAAAAAACGAGGAATTCATCGGAAGTGGATTATATCTGTCAACACTAAAATTCCACCCATGATATACTCTCATCCCCAGCATCGAAACCCCCACTTCGGGTCTAAACCTCAAAGAACCACCTGAGAAATCAGTATAGTACAGCATTGATGCACCAAAGGAAACAAACCAATTCATGGTATAATTTATCTTTGGAGCAATGATGAATTTTTCTGCATTCAAAGGTCCTGTTTCAATTCCCGCTGAAATCGTCCCAAGACCCTTGATAAAAGTACTTTTGGGCCAATAGACCAAACTTCCATAACTATACGTTGCCTCAATGGCTTTTCCTTTGTCACCAGCTTGCAAGCCGATTGTCATGCCTTGCACAGGAATATCGGATGCTCTCATCTCTTCATAAAGACAAGAAATCAGGATTGCGAGGATGATCGCAATTTGCTTCATCCCATGGCCAATCGAAATCCTGCTTCATCGATCGCTTGCAAAATGTCTTCATCGGAGACCAATTCCTGATCATAATCTATGACGGCCTTTCCGATGATGACTTCTTGCACAGTCAAGCCTTTGATCGCTGTCAATTCTTTTGTGAGTGCCTTCACGCAATGTCCGCATGACATACCGTCAATAGCCAATTCCTGATGTTTCATGTATTCCTCAAAATTAAAAATCAATATCATCCAATGCCGTACCGGAACCAATAAATCCGGGAGGTTCATCGAATTGAATGGATAAATTTTCAAAGCGTGCAAAACTCTTGAGATAGGCCAAACGGATATCACCGACAGGACCATTTCTTTGCTTTGCAATGATGATTTCAGCGGTACCTTCAGTGGAGGAACCGTCTTCCCAAGTAAGAATGCCATATTGTTCGGGTCTGTTCACGAACATCACAACATCTGCATCTTGCTCGATGGATCCGGATTCACGCAAATCTGAGAGCATCGGTCTTTTATCGGCTCTGGTTTCAACACCGCGATTTAGCTGAGAAAGCGCAATCACGGGAATATTCAATTCTTTTGCAATTTGTTTTAGCGATCTTGAAATCACTGAAATTTCTCTTTCTCTACTCTCAGCTTTGGGAGGAGAAACAAATTGCAAATAATCCACAATGATGATTTTGATATCGTGTTCGGCTTTCAATCTTCTACATTTCGCACGAATCTCCATCACGGTGAGAGTTGCACTGTCATCAATCAATAATGGCGATTCAGACAATACATCAATCGATGAAGAAATCTTTGCCATA
The DNA here is from genome assembly GCA_044360565.1 of Kapaibacterium sp. (SeqCode). GTDB lineage: Bacteria > Bacteroidota > Ignavibacteria > Kapaibacteriales > UBA961 > UBA961. Next base: position 3,495 of record JBIKKD010000005.1, on the reverse strand, counting down.
TCTGATTTTTGAATCCGATTCGTTCGCATATCATGCGCATTCACTCTCGCCTCTGCACTTAAAAGGCGGATCATGAGCTGATTTGCGGCCATTTCTATCGAGAAAAATGCAACAGGTTGCTTGAATTCAACGGCAATATTTCGCGCAATGCTCAATGCAAATGCTGTTTTTCCCATGGATGGTCTAGCAGCAATGATCACCAAATCAGAATCCTGAAAACCTCCCAACATATCATCAAGTTTCGTGAAACCTGAAGCAAGACCAGTTATTCCTGATTTTGAATCCTGCTCATTGAATTTCATGAGCATATTAAAGGTGTCATGAGCAATTTCCTTCATGGTCATGAAGCTCTTGCCCAATCTTTGTTCGGCAATTTGAAAGATTTTTGATTCCGCTGAATCCACTTCCTCAAGTGCATCCGTGGTTTCATCATATGCATGCACCAGAATTTCACCTGCCACGGAAATGAGAGAACGCTTGATATATCTCTCCAAAACAATGCGAGCATAATACTCTACATTCGCCGCAGTGGGAACCATCGATGTGACTTCAATCACTGCATATGTTCCACCGATTTGCTCCAAAACACCGAGTCTGCGTAGTTCCTCAGCAAGCGTGGTGATATCCACATTCACGGCTTTGGTAAAGAGTTTCAGCATGGCATCATACATGATGCGATGAGATTCTTTATAGAATGCTTCCGGTTTGAGGATTTCAATGACTTTGGGTATGGCGGCTCTGTCCAAAAGCATGGCACCCAATACGGCCATTTCTGCATCCATGGAATGAGGCGGAATCTTCCCGATCAATGTATCATAATGCATGGGAACATTCATATTCCCCTCACGGGAATCTTTGCGTTTCCCTGAAGGCACCGGCATTTGATCTGAATAATCCATGGCAAATCCTTTCTGTTTTGGACTGCAAAAGTAGTGTTTATTTGTGATTTTCGACATCCTGAATGCAGCATGTGAAGAAGTGCACTTGTTATCCACAATCGACTGTGGATAAGCTGGTTATTTATGATACTCTAGTGCTTAATCAGGAGCTTTTGCGGGATTCATTGACGCATATAACTGCTTTCATTTTATTATCTTTGCAACCCATAACAATTAGATCGGAACAATTATGCTCGAGCTTCCAATACTTCAAGACATACAAGCGGAAAAAGTCATCAGTTCAGGAACAAATACGGCTCATCAGCTCAAGTTGTATGTTGAAACATATGGCTGTCAGATGAATGTGAATGATACTGAGATTGTGCAAGGCGTGATGAATAATCATGGATATACCATGACTGATACTCCGGAATCTGCTGATGTCATTTTGCTAAACACTTGCGCCATTCGTGATAATGCTGAAAAGAAGATTCATGAGAGATTGAAACATTTGAAGTATTACAAGAAGCGCAATCGTGATTTGGTTGTGGGTATTTTGGGTTGCATGGCTGAAAGACTTCGCGAAACACTTCTTGAAAAAGAATTGGTTGATTTGGTTGTGGGACCTGATGAGTATCGAACAGTTCCGGAACTCATTTCAAAGGCATATTCCGGAGAGAAAGGAATTGCGGTAAAACTCAGTCGCGTTGAGACATATGATGATATCCTTCCATTCAGAACTGAAGGCATCAGTGCTTGGGTTTCCATCATGCGTGGTTGTGACAAATTCTGCACCTATTGCGTTGTACCTTTCACGAGGGGTCGCGAGCGATCAAGAGCATTCGCATCAATCGTGGATGAAGCCAAAGCGCTGTATGATCAGGGCTTCAAGGAAATCACTCTGCTTGGTCAGAATGTCAATAGTTATCGAGATGAACATTCCGGAAAGAACTTTGCTGAACTTCTCGATGCATGTGCAAAAGCTGTTCCGGGCATGCGCATTCGCTATACCACTTCACATCCTCAGGACATGAGTGATCAATTGATCGAAACGATGGCAATGCATGACAATATTTGCAAGTATATCCATCTTCCCGTGCAATCGGGATCCAATCGAATTCTTTCACTCATGAATCGTACGCATCCTGTTGAGCATTATTATGAGCGAATCGAGATGATCAAGAAACTCATGCCTGAATGCGCTCTTTCGACAGATATCATCACCGGATTTCCGACAGAAACCGAAGAAGACCATGAGCATACCATGGAACTCATGCGTAGAGTCCGATATGATGGCGCATTCATGTTCAAATATTCACCACGCGAAAGAACCAAAGCTTGGAAAATGGGTGATGATATTCCTGATGAAGTGAAAATTCGCAGACTCAATGAAATCATCAATCAACAAAATGCAATCGCTCGTGAAATCAATCAAGGATTGATTGGCAAGATTGAACATATTTTGATTGAAGGTCCAAGCAAGAAAAATCATATGGAATGGCAAGGAAGAACAGATACCAATAAGATCACAATTGTGCCTCAGAATGAGCATATGCCATATGTGATCGGAGACATCATTTCCGTAAAAATCGAAAAGACTTCAAGCGCAACATTGGTAGGAAGTCTCGTATAAAATAGAGAATATCATCAGGGGAATCACATGGACAAACGCAAGGCGGGAAATATCGCCGAAGATATTGCCGTGAGACACATTGAAGAATTGGGGTATCGCATTATTAAGAAAAATTTCACATTCGGTAAAGTCGGTGAAATTGACATCATTTGCGAATTTCAGAGCATGCTTATTTTCATCGAAGTGAAAGCTCGGACTCATCATGCATTCGGGGCACCTGAGTCCTCGATAACTTCAAAGAAAATCAAGTCCATCAAAAGAGTTGCCGAAGGATATTTGTATATCAATAAGATTTCGGACAAGCAATGCAGATTTGATCTCATCGCCATAGATTTCATAGATGGTGAAACACATATCAGACATCTCATCAATGCGATGTGAATGAGTATTACTTCTTCACCGGGAAAGTTACTTGCAATTCAACTTCTTTGTCTTCGCGAGGACCACGCAATACAGTCACATTCGTTGAATCTCCGGCTTTGAATTTACCCAATGCAAAAGTATAATCATATACATTTTTAATGACAGTCGAGCCCAATTTAACGATGATGTCATCGGCAATGAGCCCTGCTTTTTCACCTGCTCCTCCTTCCCTCACACCTGTGATTCTCATGCCTTTCGGATGATCGCTATAATCAGGAGTAATGCCGAGAGAAACCTTGAATGACATAGCTTGTCCGGGCTGAGCGCTGGATTTTACCTTGATATAATCGGGTTTTTGATTCTTTGCATCAATCGCGCCAAGTGTTTGCATAACCATTTGAACAATCATGCTTTCTCCATCATAATTGATTTTTTCCCATGTATCACTCGGACGATGATAATCTCCATGCAAACCTGTAAAGAAAAAGAGTACAGGCTTTTCCTTTCCATAAAAGGAGGCATGATCACTCGGACCGAAACCATCTTCGGTATAGGATAATGTCAGAGGATGCAATTTTCCGATTGAATCCACAATGGATTTGAATTGCGAGGAAGTACCAA
>JBIKKD010000081.1:0-6429 GCA_044360565.1 Kapaibacterium sp. (SeqCode) | reverse complement strand
AGGTTGCTTCATCTAAAATGAGAATGTCTGGATCATATGCAAGAGCGCGACAAAATGAAATAAGTTGTTTCTGTCCAACGGAAAGATTTCCTGCTCTTTCAATCATCTCCGTGTCAAAACCCTGAGGGAATGACTTGACGAATTCAGATGCACCCAATGCTTCAGCAGCTTTTTCTATTTCAGCGCGGGAGATGGAAGGATTGCCAAGAGAAATATTGTCAGCCACCGATCGAGAAAACAGAAATACATCCTGCAAAACAAGTGCTATGTGTGATCGAAGGGAGGATTTTGTGAAACTACGAATGTCTTTCCCATCAATACGGATTGCACCTGAATTTGGATCGTAAAATCTACAGAGGAGATTCACAATTGAACTTTTTCCAGAACCTGTGGCACCGACAAGAGCGACCATTTGCCCTTTCTTGACATTGAATGTTATATCATGCAGAACGGTTTTATCGGATACATATCCAAATGTGACATTATCAAATTCTATTGTATCATTGAATCCTTTCAATTCTTGAGCATCATTCTGATCTTGCATCGGAATTGGTGTATCAAGAATATCATAGATTCGTTCTGCAGCCGCAACAGCACTCTGCAAGGTATTATACTTTTCCGTCAAATCTCTGATAGGCCTGAAAAACATCTCTGCATATTGTGTGAATGCAATGAGCATTCCGAGTGACATCGTGCCTTCGAAAATATGTGATGATGTATACCATAGAATCAGCGCAAGAGCAAGCGCGCTCGTAAATTCAACGACAGGGAAGAATGATGCATAATATGAGATGGTTTTCAACTGAACATTTCGATGCTCAGTATTGATATCGTCAAATTCATTGAACCTTGAAGTTTCTTGAGAGTATAATTGAATGGTTGTGATACCGGTGATATATTCATTCAAAAAGGCATTGAGTTTGCCGATGAGTCTTCTTGTCTCGCTATATACCACTCGTACTTTTTTTCTGAAAATGATCGTTGCTATGATCAAAATCGGGAGCACGCCGATTGTCACCAATGTGACTTCCCAGCTCGTTGCAAGCATGAAACTGATGATGAAAGCAATGAGTAGTATATCGGAAAATATCGTTACCACACCTGATGTGAATAATTCATTCAGTGCTTCGATATCATTGGTCACACGCGTTACGAGTCTCCCAACCGGCGTTGTGTCATAACTGCGCAGTGACAGAGATTGTATGTGATTGAACACTTCCATGCGAACATTATAAAGGACTTTTTGCCCAATTCTTTGAAGCATGATCGAAGTGAAATATTGCAGTCCGGCATGAATGAGAAGAACACATAAAATGATGCCGACCATCATCATGAGTCCTTGTTCATCTTTTTCCAAGATATATGAATCAATTCCCAGTTTAGTAAGGAATGGACGCAGAGGCGCCATTCCCGCCGCAATAACGGTAAACAAGAAAACGATGTATAATGAAGAGCGATATGGTTTGACAAAAGCAAGCAATCTTCGGATCAGGGTATAATCCACGGAGCTATATACTTTATCTTCCTGTGAGGTCATTTGATGTGATGTTCGGGATTCAAGAATATGACAAAATTAGCCATTTTTTAGGTATGAATCGCCATAATCATTGTCCTTTACCATATGTGAGCGTACTGGGATTGAAAGTTAGCCAGGAATGCCAAAATTCCTGATATGCTGGTATTGCTTCTAGTCTTTTGCCAAGTAAAATACCATCGATGCAACGACCGGTTTTATCCCAGAGTGTTTGTGTGGCTTCATCATAGAATTGATCATTTCCAATGGATCTTGGATTGATGGTATTGCCATCGATTCTTCGATTCCACACATTGAAGGTGGCATTATCGGAAAGTATGTGTACAATGATTGGTGTATTATTTACAGCATCAAGCACAAAGCTTTTGTTTTTTGTGCTTTGCCAATCATACGCTTTTGTCACTTTGCCGATGCGAATGCCGATTACCCATGATTTGTCCTTCCAAGAATCTTGACTTGTCCCAACAAGTTCACTTTGTATTATGCCTTTATCATAACCTGATAATCCGGCATATTTTTGAGTGAATGCAGTATCAGGTAACATGACGAGCGATTTCGGGAAGCGTTTTTTCCATTCTTTGAGAGATTTTTGATAGATGGGATATTCTTTTAGTATCATTCCTTTTCTTGGACCCGTCACAGCTTCTCCTGTGGCTTGTCTCCACCATGAACCGGTTGTTTTATCTTCAAACATCGCATTGAAATGATCCATGCCCACAAGTCTGAATGTTTCATCCGCTCCATCGATGATTGGATCCCAAATTCTACCTGTTCTGCATACCGTGCAATAGGTGATCATCACAGGAACCCCACCGATGGAATCGCGAATCTGATGATGATATCCGACAATATTCATTGGATATGCTTTTGCCTCGCCATTGATTTCGGTACCAATCACAATCATGGATTGATCAAGAGAGGGATCTGAGACAGCAATATGATTGACACTGTGAGCTTGCAAAAACATGTGATCAGCGCTCATTATATTCTTGGTCATATAATACATTGCGCCGGGAAGAATAAAGGGAAGTACAAGTAGAGTTTTTTTGATCCAAGAAGCATGATCAAGATATAGCTTCACATATCCAAACACGGCAAGAATTAGAAATGGGATGATGAGATACCAATACCAAATATGCAAAGTATATCCGATATCAATGGTCTCAGCTTGCTGACTCCCCGGAAAGGGCATTATGAAATACACACTCAGTATCATGATGATACTTGTAAAAACACAACCCAGAATCGTAAATAATATTGCCATGATAAATCCCAAATAATATTTGCAAATATACAATTCTTCCACAAAGCCCCACCCCTCGGCTTCGCTCGGGGTGCAATCGTCTTAGCCCCACCCCTCGGCTTCGCTCGGGGTGCAGTCACAATAGCCCCATCGGGGCGAAATCACAATAGCCCCAGTGGGGCGATATCATCATAAAGAATCGTTGCGAAAAAATGTCAAAATGAGTAGATAATGAGTAATGTCTTTCGTGGAAGATTAGTTTAATTTTAAAATCAATTTGATCTATCAAAAAACATGAGAATCAACATGATATATCTAGTGTTACTTTCTACATTCTCCTTAATTTTCATCTCTTGCGATCAAGGCGATAAAAATATCTACGATTATTCTGTTTTGGATTCTGCAAAGAAAAGCATCAATTCTATAGATGAAGAAAATGTGCAACAACCAATAATGGAAATTCCAGAAACCCATCCTGAAGAGATTGCCAATGTTGAGGAAAATCTTGATGTGCAACAAAATCAAACCGAAGAGATCCTTGATGATCCATCTGGAACATATATCTATGAAAGAGGTGGAAGCATGGGTGGGAAAATTGTATTGCGAATTATAGGCAATACTTGGATAAGTAAACTAACTATGAATTCAGGTTTTGGCGAGTCATATGATGATGAACAAGCAATGTATTCCTCGGGTTATGTTGACGGAAAAAGTTTGCTCGATGAAACCGGATATGTCAAAGTTGGGAGATTATGGAGAAATGTAAATAAACGCTGGGCTGTCGATTTCGCGGGCTCTTCTGGCGAAGTGACAATGTTTAAACAATAATGCAGCCCCCACCCCTCGGCTTCGCTCGGGGTGCAATCATCTTAGCCCCCACCCCTCGGCTTCGCTCGGGGTGCAATCATCAAAGCCCCCACCCCTCGGCTTCGCTCGGGGTGCAGTCACAATAGCCCCATCGGGGCGAAATCACAATAGCCCCAGCGGGGCGATATCATGATAACTGACGCCAAAAAAAATCCCCTTGCTTTTATGGGCAAGGGGATGTTGTTTAGTCTTCGAATCTTCTGTCATCTCTCGGACGATCATCGCTTTGGCGATCTTCTCTCGGGCGTTCATCGCGAGGACGTTCATCGCGAGGACGATCATCACGACGAGGACCTCTATCGCGATCATATCCGCCACGACCACCACGATCTCTGTCATAACCACCACGACCACCGCGATCATCGCGGCGAGGACGCTCTTGTCTTTGTGGTTCTACATAACCTTCGGGAGGAGTGAGTAGAACTTTATGACTCAATCTGAATTTTCCATCTGATTGGATTTCAAGAAGCTTAACATCGATCTGCTGTCCAACTTTCAGAACATCACCAACATTTTGGAAATGTTCGTAGCTGATTTGAGAAATATGTAAAAGCCCTTTTGTTTTGGGCATGAATTCAACAATTGCACCAAGTCCTTCACGAACATCTTTCACAGTTGCGGTATAGACTTTACCCACTTCCGGTGGACTTGTAAGCACTTTAATTCTTTCAATAGTCTTCTGAGCTGCTTCTTGATTTGTTGCGGCAATGATACATGATCCATCATCTTCGATCGTGATCTCAACACCGAATTCTCTTTGCATGCCACGAATGGTGTCACCACCGGGTCCGATAACTGTACCGATCATGTCTTGAGCAATCATGATTGTTGTGAGTCTTGGAGCAAATTCAGAAAGATCCGAACGATGTTCAGAGAGGGATTCATTCATGATGCTGAGAATATGCAGGCGACCATGACGAGCCTGATCCAATGCGCGACGCATGAGGTCGGTTGACAAACCACCAATCTTGATATCCATTTGACAAGCAGTGATACCTTCAACAGTACCTGCAACTTTGAAATCCATATCGCCAAGGAAATCTTCATCACCCAAAATATCACTCAAAATTGCTGAGTCATCTTCTTCCATGATGAGTCCCATAGCAATTCCGGCAACCGCTTTCTTTACGGGAACACCAGCATCCATGAGTGCAAGACTTCCTGCACAAACAGTTGCCATAGAGGAAGAACCATTCGATTCCAAAATGTCAGAAATGATTCTCACTACATAAGGAAAATCTTCATCACTTGGCATCATCACTTTCAATGCGCGCTCTGCAAGTTTACCATGACCGATTTCACGACGACTTGTGCCTGTCATTCGACCTGCTTCACCAGTGGAGAAAGGAGGGAAATTGTAATGTAACATGAAGCGACGGAATTCTGTTTCGAAAAGACCGTCAATCATTTGCTCATCTCTCTTGGTGCCAAGCGTGACTGTAGATAAACTCTGCGTCTCACCGCGTGTGAACAAAGCGGATCCATGTGTTCTTGGAAGCAATCCAGGATTGCAATCAATAGAACGAATATCGGTTGTTTTTCTACCATCCAAGCGTCTCTTATCTTCAATGATCATTCGACGCATTTCATGCTTTTCAATCTTTGAAATATATCCCTTGACTTTCTTAGTGCGAGCATCAATTAGTGCTTGTACTTCAAGTGGTTCTGCTTCTTGTAATGCATTGAGAACGGTTTCGCGCAATGACTTTGCAAATTCAATGCGTTGCTCTTTGATTGAATCTTTGCGAATTTGTTCTTTGATGAGTGGCGCGGCAATGGCTTTCACAGCCAAAAGCAGAGCTTCATCATCTTCAACTACCTCAAATTCTCTCTTTGTTTTGCCTGCAAGTTCACGCAATTGCAATTGCAATGCATTGAGTTGCTTGATTGTGGCATGCGCAAATTCTAATGCTGCAATGAAATCTTCTTCAGAAATTTCTTTTGAACTTCCTTCTACCATCATGATGGCTTCATCTGTACCGGCAACAATAATTTCGATATCTGATTCCAATAATTGACTCATCGTTGGATTGCAAATGAATACACCATTCACACGGCCAACCATGACTTCGGAATAAGGACCACTAAATGGAATGTCGGAAATCACAAGTGCCGCTGAAGCACCAACTGCCGCTAATGTATCGGCATCAATCTCGGGTTCTGATGAATAAATAGATGCCACAAGTTGTGTTTCAAATCTCCAACCCTTGGGGAAGAGTGGTCTTGCAGGACGATCAATCAATCGTGCAGACAAAATTTCTTTTTCGCTTGGCTTTCCTTCACGCTTGAAAAAACCACCGGGAATTTTACCGGCCGCAGCCGCTTTCTCACGATATTCTACGGTGAGAGGTAAAAAATCAATATCAGGTTTTGGATCTTGAGACGCACATGCAGTGACAAGCACCATTGTATCGCCATGACGGACCATGACTGCACCATTGGCAAGCTTTGCAAAACGGCCTGTCTCGATTGAATATTCCCGTCCATTGAGTGTGAGGGAAACTGAATGTTGTGCCATAATTCTCCTTGAAAAGCACTTGAAACATTCATGGGTAGACTTGTTCTGAGGACAGAAGTCTGAGCGGAGGAAGAAACCTGAAAAAGATACCTTCCTGCACTCAGAGCGGCATGTCCACAATCATGAAGCTCCCATGATTATATTACATAATAAACAAAAAAGGGCGCCATGAGCGCCCTTGAATTTACTTTCTGATTGATAAAGCACTAATGATAGCGCGATATCTGGTAATGTCATTTCTCATCAAATAATTGAGAAGCTTCTTTC
>JBIKKD010000080.1:0-6467 GCA_044360565.1 Kapaibacterium sp. (SeqCode) | reverse complement strand
GAACCACTTGGAAAGGTGCAAGAGTGGTTTAATTGGCACGCCTGGAAAGCGTGTGTACCGGTAACGGTACCGCGGGTTCGAATCCCGCCCTTTCCGCAAGCCGTCCTGGAGCAGGACGGCTTTTTTTTGTGCAAAATGTGGAAAATAAGCGCAGTTTTGGGTGTTTTTTCAATCAGAAATGATCCCTCAAATGCGTACATTTGCCACTTGTAAATCAGTATCATTCAATTCTTGAAATACTATTATGTCATCGCTACTCAGCGAGCGCATACTTCCGGTTAACCTGGAAGATGAAATGCGCAGTTCATATCTCGATTATTCCATGTCTGTTATCGTATCTCGTGCATTGCCCGATGTGCGAGATGGCTTGAAACCTGTTCATCGCAGAATTTTATATGCGATGTATGAACTTGGTTTGGTGCCGAACAGACCCTACAAGAAATCAGCCCGTCTCGTTGGTGAGGTATTGGGGAAATTTCACCCCCATGGTGACTCATCGGTATATGATGCAATGGTGAGATTGGCTCAAGAATGGTCAATGCGATATCCACTTGTTGATGGACAGGGTAATTTTGGGTCGATAGACGGTGATCCACCGGCTGCTATGCGTTACACTGAAACCAAGCTTGCATCATTGTCCATGGAAATGTTGCGTGATATCGACAAGGATACAGTAGATTTCAGGCCAAACTTTGATGATTCTTTGCAAGAACCGAGTGTATTGCCGACATCACTACCAACACTTCTCGTCAATGGGGCAGGTGGTATTGCGGTTGGTATGGCAACAAATATCCCACCACACAATCTCAGAGAGATTATTGATGGTTTGCAGGTAATGATCAAGAATCCGGATGTAACCATTCCGGAATTGATGGAACATGTAAAAGCACCTGATTTCCCAACCGGCGGTATCATCTATGGATATGAAGGTGTCAAGGATGCCTTTCTTACTGGTCGTGGTCGAGTTGTGGTCAGAGCCAAAGCCAGTGTTGAGGCCACAAAGACCAAAGAAACAATCATCATCACTGAATTGCCATATCAAGTCAGCAAGGCATCATTGATTGAAAAGATTGCAGATTTGGTAAGAGCAAAAGTATTGGAAGACATTTCCGATGTTCGTGATGAATCGGATCGTGATGGATTGCGCATTGTGATTGAACTTAAGCGCGATGCAACACCGATGGTTGTGTTGAATAATCTGTATAAGCATACACAACTTCAAACAACATTTGGCGTGATCATGCTTGCGCTGGTTGAGGGACGCCCAAGAGTTCTCAATCTCAAGCAGATGATGGAAGAATTTCTCAAGCATCGTAATGAAGTCATTGTTCGTAGAACACGCTTTGAACTTGATGCTGCCGAAAAGCGAGCACATATTTTGGAAGGTTTCATCATCGCTTTGGATAATATTGATGCGGTGATCAAGACTATCAAAGAATCAAAAGATACACAAACTGCAAATCTCAATTTGCAGCAGAGATTCGGATTGTCTGAGATTCAAGCCAAAGCTATTCTTGAGATGCGTTTGCAAAGATTGACAGGTCTTGAGCGCGATAAGATTCAACAAGAGTATCGTGAAATCATCCAACTGATTGAACGCCTTCGCGCCATTCTAGCAAGCAAAGAATTACAAATGCAGATCATCAGTGATGAATTGGCAGGTTTGAGAGCGAAGTATGGTGATGATCGTAGAACGGAAATTGTGCATGATGCTCGTGATTTCACATTGGAAGACATGATTGCCAATGAAGAAATGATTGTGACAATTTCGCATAAAGGTTTCATCAAGAGAACAGCAGTCACCAATTATCGCAGACAGCATAAGGGTGGTCGTGGTGCAAGTGGTGCAGGAACCTATGAGGATGATTATGTAGAGCAGGTATTCCGTGCGGCTACACATCATTATCTCTTGTTCTTCACTGACAGAGGTCGCGTATTCCGCGTGAAAGTTTATGATTTGCCAGAAGCAAGTCGCAATGCCAAAGGAAGATCATTGGCAAATGTGATTGAAAAGGCAAGTGATGAGCAAGTGACAGCTACACTCACCGTCAAAGAATTCCCTGAGAATATGTATATCTTCATGGCGACCGAAAATGGTACTGTGAAAAAGACATTATTGTCTGAATTCGAAAGCGTACGCGCGAATGGTAAGATAGCAATCACTCTCAATGATACAGATCGATTGATTGCTGCCAGAATCACTGATGGTTCAAATGACATCATCATCGGAACTAATGCAGGTCTTGCATGTCGTTTCCGTGAAAGTGATGTAAGAGCAATGGGTAGAACTGCGGCAGGCGTCATCGGTATGCAATTGGCAGATACAGATCGCATTATTTCCATGGTTGCAATTAAGCGTCCGGATTCACAAGTAATTGTTGTTGGACAAAATGGTTATGGCAAACGCACCAATTATGAAGATTTCCGATTGACCAAGCGTGGTGCGAAAGGTGTGATTTCGATGAATATCACCGACAAAACAGGTGAAGTGGTTAGCATCATGGAAGTGCAGGACAGCGATGATCTAGTTGTTATGACAACAGGTGGAATCTTGATCAGACAACCCGTCAAAGATGTCCGCATCATTGGAAGAAATACCCAAGGTGTTAGACTCATTAGACTTGAAGAAGGTGATCAAATCGCCGATATCACTACAGTGCCTCATGAGGAAGATGTAGAAGAACCCGGTGACGATGCACCAGAAGCTGATACTCAGCAATTGGATTTACTATGATTAGATGAAAAACTATTTGGGATGTAAAGAGCAACTCTTTATCTTTGCTTTCCAAAAACGGAGGGATGGCCGAGTGGCTGAAGGCACCGGTTTGCTAAACCGACGTAGTGTTTAAGAACGCTACCGAGGGTTCGAATCCCTCTCCCTCCGCAACCCTGAAAAAGCACTTCTTTGAAGTGCTTTTTTTCGTTCACCTAGTGAGAGTGATTATTGCCTTCAGCTTAACTGGTTGATAATATTTGACCCCTCTGGGGTCATGATCGATGTTGGACTTTCAAATCTAAGTGGATTTGACCCCTTCGGGGTCATGATCGATGTTGAACTTTTAAATCTAAGGGGATTTGACCCCGCTGGGGTCATGTTTACAAGATTGGCCTCTTCTTTTTAAGTGGATTTGACCCCTCTGGGGTCATGATTGATGTTGGACTTTCAAATCTAAGTGGATTTGACCCCGCTGGGGTTATGTTTACAAGATTGGCCTTTTCTTTCTAAGTGGATTTGACCCCGCTGGGGTAACCATTGTATGCAGCTTCATCGGTCGACATCAAGCACATCATTTGATAACATCAAGATCACGATCAGAAAGCATACATAGAACAGAGAAAAAATTTTATTTCATTGTCCCACTCTTCCTAAACGCATCTTCCTGCTCAACATATTTAACAATCTCAAATGCTTCTGCCGTTTTGCCTTTTTTATTATAAGCATTTACTAACATATAGCATAACTTATCACGAAGAGCGATTCGTTCATTCAGATTTTGAATTTGTATCCAGGATCTTTGACGGAAAGGGTGTGCAAGAGAGTCAATCACGCGTTCAGGTTTATTGGTGTCCTTTTCAACTTTTGCCAAAAGGGAACGCATGATATTGGCATAATACTCAGGGTTTTTACGGTCATTCTTACCAACGATATTCTTGACTTTGGATTCAATTGAAGTTTCAATGTTCGCAATGTTTGAAGAGTCATAATCGAACACTTTAAGTTTATAACTTGACTTTGGCATCATTCTTACCCATATACGATCAGGAGTATTGGAGTTGAATCCATTCGCTCTCAATTCATCGAGAATATATGATGCTGCATCATAAGAGAGATTTGTCGTGGAGAGTGCAAGTGCTGCTCTTATTCCCAATTGACCCATCAAATCATCTGTGTGGTCAAATGATCGAAGGATGGCTTGTCTGATGAATTGACCTTGATTATATGATCGCTGTTTATCACCTGCGGCATATACCTTGCGAGATCTGATCACACGCAAAGCGCTGGATGCATTCTCTTTATATCCCATGATTTCAATGATGCCCATCGCTTGTGAAAATCCGAATTCAACAAAGAAATCAATTTTTTTGACTTCAGTAACTCGTCTGATTTCTTTCATATAGCGATCACGGCCAAGGGTGAGGCGAACATTGCCAATCAATTGACCACGTGGATCAGTAAATTTTGCATCTGCATATGTGCTGCGTGGCACGGATATTACTTCCACACAACCTGAATCCAGAAAGAATCTCACAAGATGGTTGGCATCCGCTCGGGCGGTTTTTTCGCCCAATCTTGAGTCTATTCCTGTGATAAGTACGCTAATGACTCTGCCTGAAGGCATTGGATATTCAATATCATCTATGTCAACAGTCGTATCACCGATAATTGGCTGATACTGTTTTTCTTGTGTAGGGTCTTCTTGTTCAAGATCACCAATCTGCATATTCTGTTTATGGACAGATTGCACATTGTTTTTTTTATCTGTTTTTGGAGGTTCCTGTGCCGGTTGATTTTCTCCGCAAGAGATAAGTATGAGTCCCGTGAATGCAATCATGCATGAATGTAGAATAAACTGTTTCATCATTTGTATCGGTATTGAATAAAAATCAATGTTGATATGCTTCTTGTTCGAGTTGCAAATAGTCTTGCACTGTTTTTGCATCGACCGTTTTATTTGTTCTATTGAATGCATCAATAAGTAAAGTACAAATACGATTGCGCAAATGTACTCGTTCTTGTTTGTCTTTTACTTGCATCCATGCTTTTTGCTGAAAAGGGAAGACAAGTGAATTGATGACACGAGCAGGGTTTTTGGCTGAATCAACTGCGGCTTTTTTGACAAGATTTTGCAATCTTTTTGCATATCCTTCAGGTGTTTTACGATCGCCCTCGAGCATCCCTTTGACCCTTTTCTCTATGCCGGATTCCAATTGCTCAACATTTGCTGAATCAAAATTCAAGTGTTTCATTTGAGAAAGGTAATTAGGTTTCATGCGCACCCAGATTCTTTCATGACCCATCGAGCTGAAACCATGTTTTCTTACTTCATCGAGTAAATAATTGGTGGCATCATAGGAGAGATTCGTGTTAGCCAAAGCTAATGCGGCTCTTATGCCGACTTTCCCAACCAAATCATCAGTCTGATCGAATACCTTGAGAATTGCTTGTCTGATGAATTGTCCTTGATTATATGATCTTTGATGATCACCTGTCGTAAAAGCTTTTCTTGAACGCAGTACACGAAGAGTTGATGCCGCATTGTCTTTATAACCGAGCAATTCGATAATTCCCATTGCTTGGGAAAATCCAAACTCGATATAATAATCAATGGATTTCACTTTTGCGATTTTTGTGATCTCACGGATATATCGCTCTTGTCCAAAAATCGATCGAACATTGGCGATGATATTTCCACCGGATGTATCGCCTTTGCGAATCATTGCAAATGTTCCACGAGGGATCGAAATGATTTCAATGCAACCGGAATCCAAGAAGAATCGAACGATATGATTTGCATCTGCGCGAGCTGATTTTTGACCAAGTCTGGAATCAATGCCTGTTATCAGCACATTCACTACACGACCGGGTGGCATGGGAAAATCTTTGCGGATTCCAAGTATCGTTGAATCGGTCAAGATTTTTGCAATACTGTCCTTTTTGACAGAGTCAATCTTTTGAACAGATATCGTATCTTTCATAATTGGAACTGTGTCAGTATTATTATCTGACTTTGCACCTTGAACTTGAATGTTCTCAGGTCCGCTTTGTTTCGACTCCTGTGAGCAACTTCCAATTAAGAGCATACCGAATATCAGTATGAATACCCTATAATACTTACCCATATTAACCCTGGGATTAAGAAAATATATCATTCAAACCAATAGCAAATATATTGCCAATTCAAGTTTTCTTATTTGAATAGCAATGATTTACCGATATTCGTGAGTGATTTCTCTTTATTTCTACAAGAATTTTATGAATAATATGCGCATTGTTATTTTCCTTGTATTGTGTGCTTTGCTAGCAGTATCATCAGTTGATGTCATTGCTCAAGTTGATAATCAGCAATTCAGCATTCCCGGACCGAGTGAATTGTCCTTGATTAAGATGAAGGGAGAGTCCGGAACAACTTATGTGGGTACGATCATTGAAAGAAGTGATAGAGAAATATCCATACTAACCGATGCAAATACCAAAATTCAGATATTATTGGTCAATATTCAGGACATAAGGGCGATACCAAAGTCTCAGATTCACAATGGTGAATATTGGTATCCCAATCCAAATGAAACACGATATCTGTATGCACCATCGGCATTTAATCTCAAAAAAGGGGAAGGCTATTATCAGAATACATATCTCTTCATCAATACCTTTAATTATGGAATAACCGATAATTTTTCCATGGGAATTGGTTTCGAGTTCTTTTCAACATTTGCTTCTCTGGGTGATAGTGATTTCAATCCCA
>JBIKKD010000079.1:0-6472 GCA_044360565.1 Kapaibacterium sp. (SeqCode) | reverse complement strand
ATAATGGTACTGATTTGGATTTCTCTCCCGGAGAGATGAACATTCAAAGCAATGTTTTAAATAATTGGCAAGTTAATAATTCAGGCTCTTCACACAGCCACAACTTCTCAATTGGAACAGCAACACCTACTCCAATCAGTATTCAACCTCGTTCAGCGAAACTCTATCAATTTGTCTATCTCGGACATTGATGCTACATTGTTGCTTTAGCAAATTAGGCGATTCCTTTTGGAGTCGCCTTTTTTATTGAAAGATTTTCATTTGCAGGATTGTAAAAAGATCGTATCTTTGTAATTCTTATGTCTTGAACAATATTTAGAATATCATCATGAAAAGAACCTATCAACCAAGTAAACGTAAGCGCAAGAATGTGCATGGTTTTCGTGCTCGCATGAAAACAAAAAATGGCCGTAAAGTTCTTGCCAGAAGAAGAGCTAAAGGTCGTCATCGTTTGACCGTTTCAGGTTGATTATTCCCCTGAAATAGACTATGTATAGGGCCCATTGCGGCCCTTTTTTTTATTCTATGAAGATGCACACGCTCAAAGGACGCAATCAAATTTCCGCAGCATTTCGGCGGGGTAAAAAGTTTGCATCTTCACAAATCGTTGTACATGTGCGTTCCAAGCATCATGCAGGTGAAAAGGATGCGCCAATTGGCGGGGCTGAAGGGGTATTTGTCATGTGTGCGGTTCGCAAGAAACAAGTGCCACTGGCAGTGACGCGAAATCGTATCAAACGCATAGTGAGAGAATGTACCCGGGCATATCTCAAAGAATTTCCCCAAGTTCCATTCATGACATTGGCTTTTGTCTGGCAAAAAACCATGAAGCACCATTCGGAAGCCCAAACAACTGAAATCAAACCACAAGTCGAAGATGTATTGAATCAAGCAATGCAGTATTTTAGCGGAAAGCAGGAAATGAAACCGTGAAATTCATATTGCTTCTACTATTGCGCTTCTATCGCAAGGCAATTTCCCCATACTTGGGGAATAATTGTCGCTTTCATCCCACTTGTTCTGTCTATGCAATGCAGGCAATTGAGAAATATGGAGCATTGAAAGGTATATGGCTTGCTATTAAGCGCATCGGAAAGTGTCATCCTTTGCATCCTGGTGGAATTGACGAAGTACCTTAATCGGAGAAAATATAATGCAAGAAGTCTATATCATTGAACCACTTAGAACTCCTGTCGGAAAATATGGCGGAGCTTTGTCTTCTATCAGACCAGATGATTTGGGCGCTCATGTGATCAAGTCGGTCGTAAATGCAACCGGCATCAATCCTGAGTTCATTGATGATGTTATCTTTGGTTGTGCCAATCAAGCCGGGGAAGACAATAGAAATATCGCCAGAATGTCGGCATTGCTAGCAGGCCTTCCATATTCCGTGCCAGGAGTAACAGTGAACAGACTTTGTGCATCTTCTCTTGAGGCCATCGTACAAGGAGCAAGAGCAATCAAGTCCGGTGAAGCGAATATCATGATTGTCGGAGGCGTGGAATCAATGTCGCGCGCTCCATATTCCTTCCCCAAAAATGCAACGGGTGCGGCAATTTTTGGTAATCTCACTGCTTATGATACCGCTCTTGGCTGGCGCTATCCCAATCCCGCGATGGCAGAGATGTTCCCACTTGAACCAATGGGTGAAACAGCAGAAAATCTCGTGGAAAAATTCGGTATATCTCGTGAAGATCAAGATGCATTTGCATTGGAATCTCACCAAAGAGCCGTAAAATCAGATGAAGTAGGATTGTTCACCGATGAAATCGTGCCAATCGCCATTCCTAAGAAAAAAGGAGATCCACTTGTGATTTCCAAGGATGAGCAACCCAGAAAGGATGGCACTCTCGAATCTCTTGCCAAACTTTCACCGGCATTCAGAAAAGGCGGATCGGTCACGGCTGGAAATTCCTCATCACTCAATGATGGAGCTGTTGCCATGATGCTTGCAAGTGGAGAAGCAGTCAAGAGATATGGACTCAAGCCGATAGCAAGATATGTCGCATCCGGTACAGCTGGTGTGGACCCAAGAATCATGGGTATCGGACCTGTATATGCAATACGCAAAGCATTGGAACAAGCTCAAATGAATATTGAGGATATAGGACTTTTTGAACTCAATGAGGCATTTGCCGCGCAGGTATTGTCATGTATTAGAGAATTGGGGATAAGTTCTGACAAAGTGAATATTCATGGTGGGGCCATAGCAATAGGTCATCCACTCGGCATGAGCGGAGGTCGAATTGCAGGACATTTAGCCAGGACAATGCAGAAAAATGATGTCCAATATGGCATCGCATCCTTGTGCATTGGAGTGGGTCAAGGACTTGCAATCATCATCGAGCGAGTACCTTCTCACTAAAATCATTGGTTTAATTGCCATCTATACCGTATTTTCGCACTCTTTGTGTAGTCGGCTTTTGCCGAAGTCAAACCATACCGAAATGTCGGAGGAATAGCGTTGAAGAATAAACAATTGAGACGCTGGTTATTGATCTTGGGTCCGCTAGTAGCGGCCGCCGTGATTTTATGGCCAACCGTTGATGCGTATTTGTTGGAGCAGGAAGAATTGCAAGCCCTGCATCAAGCCATTCATGGCAAAGACAGCACTGCATTAAAAGCATTTGAGAATGCCAATGGTGAGAGATATCGCACCGCAAAAATGAACCGTGTGAAATTGGGACTCGATCTCCGTGGCGGTATGTATGTCATGATGGAAGTGGCAGTTGACACTTTGCTTCGTGAAACAGCGGCGCGCGAGACACTCGATGAAACATTCGAAGCAGTGATCAGAGCAACTCATGCACAAGCAGAATCTTCAGGTGAAGATTATCTTGATGCATTTCACGCAAACTTTGATCGCATTGCACGCCCAAAAGGAAAATCTCTGATTTCGTATTTTGATGTTCCCGGCGTTCAGGATGTCACAGATGAAAAAGTGAAAGAGCGTTTGCGCGAAGATGTAGATGGCGCTATTGATCAAGCACTTGAGGTCATTCGTCAGCGTATCGACAAATTCGGTGTGAGCGAACCAAATATTTCAAAGCAAGGATCTCGTCGCATTGTGCTTGAGCTTCCGGGCGTGAACAATGAAAGAGAAATGCGCCAATTGCTTTCAACGACTGCTCGTCTCGAATTCAAACTTGTTCGCAATTCTGCAGACATCGTCAAAGCGCTTTATCGCATAGATGCTTATTTAGCCAAAAACAATGGTAATAAGAATGTAGCGGACACAGCAATTGCAAATGCAGATAGCACAGCTAAAGACACCGTGAAGAAAGACACTACTGCAGTTGCAGCAAAGACAGACAAGAAAGCAGATACATCAGCAATTGCCGCTGATACTACCAAGAAAGATACAGCAAAAACAGCAACGGCAGATGATCCTTATAAAGGACTAAAAGATGAGGAGAAAGGTAAGCGTTATTCAAAAGATCATCAGCTGACCACTCTTCTTCAGATTTTCCCATTGGATCAAGAAGGTCGTTTTATAAGCAAAGATGGACAACCCTCCTATTTCTACAATGAAACCCAAGTACCGGAAGTTGAATATGTGATGTATATCCCATCAAAAATCTATCCTAAATTGATGTCAATTCTTGATAGACCCGATGTGAAAAAACTCATTCCTTCAGACTTGCAACTTCTTCGTTCAGCAAAACCTGAATTTGTTTCCAAAGATTTGAAAGACACAACATATGCAATGTGGTGTGTCTTGCGTCAAGCGGAATTGACTGGTGAATATGTGACAGATGCTCGTGCATCATCAGATCCAATGACTAATCTTCCAGTCGTCATGATGGAAATGGATCAAGAAGGCGCTGAAAAGTGGGCAGATGTTACAGGCAAGAATATCAAAAAGAAAGTAGCGATCGTTTTGGATGATCAAGTGTATTCCGCACCTGTTGTTCAGAATAAAATTGCAGGTGGTAGCTCACAAATCACAGGTATGGATAGTCCTGAAGAAGCAAGACTTCTCGAGATTGTCCTCAAAGCCGGTGCATTGAAAGCTCCTGTGAAAATTGTTGAAGAACGCTTGGTTGGTCCTTCACTCGGTGAAGATTCCATTCGTCGTGGCCTAATGGGCATGGGCATAGCATTCTTGCTCGTGGTTCTCTTTATGGGATTATATTACTCTACAGCTGGTATGGTGGCAAATTTTGCCGTTATCATCAATGTGTTACTCATTCTTGCAATCTTGACTCCACTTGTGATTTCAGGTGGTGGTACATTGACATTGCCCGGTATAGCAGGTATTATCTTGACAATCGGTATGGCAGTGGATGCGAATATTCTTGTGTTTGAGCGTATTCGTGAAGAAATGATGAAAGGTCGTGGTTTCAGAAATGCTGTGGATGAAGGATTTAGCAAAGCATTGTCTGCAATTGTGGATTCCAATGTGACAACATTCCTTACAGGTCTTATCTTATTCCTTCTTGGAACAGGTCCTGTGCAAGGTTTTGCTTTGACACTCATGATTGGTATTATCACAACATTCTTCACCGCGATTATCGTATCACGCGCCATGATTGAATTGATGATCTCAAATGGCAAGTCAATAAATTTTGGTCAACCATCCACCATGGCTTAAGGAATCGGAGAAAACGATGCAATTATTTTCAAAAACAAATATTGATTTTTTGAGCAAGCGTGGCACATTGGTGTGGCTCTCGCTCGTATTAAACATAATCGGTATTGTTGCTCCTTTCGCACTCGGTTTGCGTTTTGGGATTGACTTTGCCGGTGGAACAGAGATTGCAGTACAATTGAACGCTTCAAATAAAGTTGGTGAAATTCGTACAGCGATTGAAGAAGCTAATTTAACAGGTGCTGAGATTAAATCATATGGTGCAGACAATCAATACTTGATTCGTATTCCTGCAACATCTTATGCAAATGATCCAACACCAGCGGTAGTTGATGCAATCAAAAAGGCAATTCCGGGTGAAACTGTAAATCTTCTCAAGAAAGATTCGATTGGCCCTAAGGTTGGTGAGGAATTACGGAACAAAGCCGTTCTTGCTGTTATTCTTGCGGTTCTTGCCATTGGTATTTATATCGCATTCCGATTTGAATTTCTCTATGGTGTAGGTGCCGCGATTGCGCTTTTGCATGATGTGTTAGTTACGCTTGCAATGGTGACAGTATTCAGTTCACTCGGCATCATCAATCTTGAAATCAATCAAGCAATGATCGCCGCTTTCTTGACGGTGGTTGGTTTCTCAGTAAATGATACGGTGATTATCTTTGATCGTATCAGAGAGAATCGTGAATTGCATAAAGGCATGAATCTTATCAAATTGATGAATCTCAGTATCAATGAAACATTGTCAAGAACCGTGAACACGGTCATGACAGTTGTATTAGTTCTTTTGACATTGGTACTTCTTGGTGGTGAAGTGCTTCAAGGTTTCGCATTCACAATGCTTGTTGGTATCGTGACCGGTGCATATTCATCAATTTATATTGCAAGTTCTTTTGTTGTTTGGTTTATGGAAAAAGTACAGCACAAAGATTTGCAAGTTGAATATGATCGTCAAAAAGCGACAGCAAAAGCTTGATGGAATCAGCCATGAATGATGCGGGAGAACATATTCAATTACCTTATGTTATCATGGCGCCTGAAATCATGCTCGGTGGACCCGATGCGTTATCATTTAATGATGCAATTCGAGAACATTCCAAAGAGCATAAGCATATCATCATAGATTGCTCGCAAGTCTCATTAATGAATAGTTCCGGCTTGGGAATGCTAATCAGCGCTCAAGCAACAATGAAACAAGTTGGAGGACAATGTTCTCTACGAAATATCACGGAACAAGTGAATAAACTTCTTGAGATGACAAGACTCAAAGCCCTCTTTGAGATTACTTGAGTTTACGAGAAACAAATATCAAATAGTCCCCACGGCTTGGCTGTTGGGGGCTTTCTTTTGTCAATAAATACCTAGACCACACATCATGAGTGTCAAAATTGTCGTTGGTGCCCAATGGGGCGATGAAGGAAAAGGAAAAATCGTCGATCTTTTGAGTGATTCCATGGATATCGTGGCCCGCTATCAAGGCGGTGCGAATGCAGGACATACCATTGTGATCGAGGGAAAGAAATTTGTCCTTCATTTGATTCCAAGTGGAATTTTGCAGTCTGATGTCAAATGTGTGATTGGCAATGGAGTGGTTATCGACCCCGTTGCTTTGATGGAAGAAATCGCCATGTTGGAAAGTTTTGGCATTTCCATGCAGGATAGATTATTCATCAGTCATAAAGCGCATCTCATCATGCCATATCATAAGATGCTCGACAAAGCAAGGGAATCACAGGCCAGTGCGGCAATTGGAACGACAGGCAGAGGAATTGGTCCGGCTTATATCGATAAATTTTCGCGCAGTGGCATTCGCATCGTGGATTTATTGGATAGAACCGTATTTGAAGAAAAACTCCGCGCGAACATTGAAGAGAAGAATACAGT
>JBIKKD010000078.1:0-6530 GCA_044360565.1 Kapaibacterium sp. (SeqCode) | reverse complement strand
GCGGTAAAAATAGCAAGCGAAAAGCGAAGAAACGCGTGGGTTTCCGTATAGACATGACCCCACTCGTGGATATTACATTTTTGCTCTTGACATTCTTCATGTTTGTGACAACATTGACCACACCTCAGGTGATGGATATGGCTGTTCCACCTGAAACTGAAGATATTGAGGTTGCTGAATCAAAATTGTTCACAGTAAGAGTGCGCGAAGATGGAAAAATCTTTTACAATCAAGCAAAAGATATTCCTCAACCAATTTTGATGAAAGAACTTCGTGCAAAGGCCATCAAATCCAATCTTGATTTAAAAAATGAACTTATCACCGTTCTCAAAATAGATGATAATGTTCCTTATGAAACAGTGGTGAACATACTTGATGAACTCAATCTCGCAGAAATTAAGATTACTCAATCTCTGCAAGCTGAGAAATTGAATAGAGAAAGAAAGTTCACAATCTCCCCATTGACAGACAAAGACAAAGAGGAGATTAAAGGCTTATGATACTTGCTTCACCCGAAAGTTTAGTAATCACTTCCAAGGATTATGGTGCCTTTGAGGTACAGAAACTTATAAAGATATTTACCCTTCGAGGTTTTTATTATGTTATTGGTTTCTTGCTTGTAGTGATTATTTCCGTATTTGCTTTTGCATCCAGAGAAAAGACATTTTACAAATCGCCATACAGAAGCATCGCTCGTTTAGATATGATCGATGCACCGGCAGATGCTGAGGCACCACCACCGCCACCGCCACCTGATGTTGTGATTCAAGGTACTTTGGCCCAAGCTGGTAATCCTGTTCCCGTGCCTGATGCATTGGTGGCACCTGATCAAGTCTTTGCATCTGTAGATGAAATTTCTACTTCATCCTCACAAATTGGTGATGCTGAATCAATGAATATTGATGATTTGCCAACTGATGCAGGTTTGAATGTACAAAAAGAGGAAGAGCCCAGCCCGGATGAGTTCATTGTAACAGATCAAGATTACAATGAAGTTGTTTCAAGAGTGCTTGGTGATTTGCAAAGACGCGTTGTCTATCCTGAAATGGCTCGCAGAGCCGGAGTTGAAGGAAGAGTTAGTGTTAAAGTATTGATTGGAAAAGACGGAAGACCAAAACCCGGTAGAACAATCATTGAAGAAACAGCATCAGAATTATTGAATCCGGCAGCTGTGAAAGCAATCATGGCCCAGGTTTTTCCACCTGCTACGCAGAATGGTCAACCTGTTGAAGTTTGGGTTGTGATTCCGATCGTCTTTAGACTTCGTTAATCTTTTGGCAACTATCTAAGCGCTGAGTGTTATTTTACGGAATGACAATCAGCGCTTTTTTTATGAATAAAACATTTTTTTATCTCAATATTGTAATAAGACTACTCATCATAGCTGCAGGCTTGGTGATTGAGTTTAATGCGATGAATTTGCCTGAAGTACAGCATCAGTCTATTGTATGGATCGGCAGGGCAATGATTGGATTTGGCTTATTACGACTTGCATGGTTAATGTATCAAGTATATGTTCAATCCAAAGATGAAGAAGTGAGGGAATAATATGAAAGACACAATCATTAGATGCTTCTTTATTTGCTTTGCAGTCATATCTACCATGTTCATGTCTTCATGCACGGAAGACAGACAACAGCAGAACTATGAATCTCCGGTTGCAGGAAAAGATACAATCTATGTTGAAGATGTATTATACCCTTATTTCTTAGAAGCTAAACCTAAATATGATTCTGTTTTTGAGAATGCAGAGATAACATTGATTCCGGTCAATGCGAGAAGAGGAATGTCTTTGCTTTTTTCTGATACCGCATCATGCGTTATTCTTGCTAGAGATTATCTAAGAGATGAAGATTCCATAGTCAAATCAATGTCTTTACCATTTCAAAAGATTGAGATAGCCAAGGATGGTTTGGTGTTTTTTGTTTCAAAAGATATTCCGATTGATACGATGAACCTCTCGCAATTTGAAGGATTGTTAAGCGGATCATCAATTAATGCTATACAGAAGAAAGTTGTACTTGATGAAGCATTATGTATTCCATCAATGCAATCATCAGAGTATGCAGGTTTATTGAAGTATTTTTCCAAAGGAAATTCAGCATTATCAGTTACATTTAAGCAATATGAAAATAGAGATAGCCTAAAAGCACAAGTGCGAAGGTCAAAATCCATCGGCATTGGTTTAATGTCCGATATCTTAAAAGATTCCACTCTAAAAGCCATTAGAATAGGTTATACTGACAGTACAGGTAAAAGAGTAGCACCTCAGATTGTGCATCCGGGATTTATTGTTCAGAACATGTATCCCTTGGTCCTACCTATATTTGCATATGTAAAAAATGAGAAAAAAGATTTGGCCTGGGGATTTGCCACATTCATGGAGAAGGATCCTAGCATACAAAAGGTTCTCTTGAATAAAGGTATAATTCCAACACATGCCAAGTATAATCTGATACAGGAGGAATAGATGAACATTTTTATCCTAATCACATCAATCTTGGCATTTTGTACTACTTTTCGAATGAGTGCAAATATTGATTTAGCCAAGAAAGCTTTTTCCTCAAAGGACTATCAAAAAGCATATTTGGCTATTCAGCAGGATTTAAAGGATAGTCCCAAGAATCCTGATGTATTGATACTTGCCGGTGATATTTACAATGCACTAGGTAATCTAGATTCTGCAATAGTTCTCTACAAAGTAGTGGAGAAATTACAGCCCGGTAATTATGGAATTCCGCGAAAGATAGGTCAAATTCAAGCGGCAAAGAAAGATTATAAAGCATCTATTTCAATTTTGTCTTCATTGGTAAAAGATTTCCCCAAGGATCCTTGGAATCATTTGGCATTTGCAGATGTTTCTTTGGCGGCGGGAAAAATACCTGAGGCTGAAAAATCATACAATGAAGCAAAGAAACTCAATCCAAGATTATGGCAAGCATCAGTTGGATTGGCTAATATTGCTTTGAAAAAGGGTGATCAAAACACTGCCATAATTCAATTCGAAGATGCATTGAAGATCGATCCCGGTATGATGGATATTCGCAGACAACATGTGAAACTTGTCAAAGACAATAAAGACCCTGATCCAAGTCCTGATGAAACCATTTCAGTGAATAAACCACCTTATGCAGACAATTCTTTGATCATGTCCAAACTCCAATATCCAGAGCTTGCAAAAAAAGCCGGACTCGAAGGAAAAGTAGTGTTAAGAGTTCTAGTCAGAAGGAATGGTAGCGTCAAAAAATATATCGTTGAAAATTCAGACTCTGAACTATTCAACAAATCTGCTGGTGATGCCGTCATGAAAACTCAATTTTTGCCGGCGATACAAAATGGCAAACCTGTCGCTTGTTGGCTTTCCGTGCCTATATCATTTAAAATTCGATAATCCATTTCACATTTAAAGGTCTCAATTGTATGCGCTTTTTCTTGTTGATTGCAATGTTCCTAATAGGGAATTATTCTCTTTTTTCTCAAGGCACCCTTGAACAATTCAAAAAGGCTGTAGAAGAAAAAGAATTTGTTGAAGCATTGCGATATGCACCTGAAGTAGTACTTCAAAATGCAAAAGATAATATGATTCTCATGTTGGCAGCTGATGTGTATATGGAAATGGAATTACCCGATTCAGCTGTGTCGGTATTATCAATTGCAATGGATAATGATGATGATTCTCCGATATTGAACAGAGAATATGCATTGGCATTGTCAAAAGCCGGCAAAGTGAATTTGGCATTAAGCACGATGAATTCCTTGCTCAAGAAGAAGAAGATGGATAAAGATCCAGAGAATTTTGTAGCTTTATCGAATATCTATTTAAATGCCGATTCTGTGCTTCAAGCAGAATACAATCTCTTGATAGCCAGAGAATTGGATGATAAAAATGCTCAGGTATATATTGGTTTGGGTGATCTTTACTTCGCAAAAAAAGTTTTCGAATTGGCAAAAGACAATTATGAAGCGGCTCTTGCTGCCGATGGAAAGCAATTGACTCAAAAATCGATCCTGAATGCCAAGATCAAGTTGGCATCTTCATATTATAGGCTAGGGAATATGGAGATGGATCAGCAATTGTCAAATGAATATTTCAGACGATCACTTAATACCTGGAATGAGATAACGAAGGCAGATCCAAAGAATGCAACAGCATTTTATGAGCAAGGAAAAATCTTCTTCTTAGCATCAAAATTCATGGAAGCCGGAGCATCATTTAATCGCTATGCAATTCTAAGACCTGAAGGTTGGCTAGGTCGTTGGTATGCAAGTCAAGCATGGTATACTGCTAAAAAATATGATTCAGCACTTGTGCATTTGGAAGTTGTAAGAACTAAAATTGACACCATCACAGAAAAAGCTAATGCAATGTTGGCTCATTCATATTTTGAAGCCAAAAAGTTTACAGAGTCAATAGCATTGTATAAGTCAATTCCCGGACTCAATCAAACAGACTATGAAAGAATGGGTTATGCGGCATTCTTTTCAAAAGATACTGTTACAGCGATTGATGCATTTTACAAATCAATCAATGGTGAAGAGAAGAAGTGCAATACTGCTTTTCGTTTTGCAAACCTTTTGCAATCAATGAAGAAATATGATGAGGCCATTTCTGTATTCAGAAAGAGAATTGCTGATTGCGAAGATAGCAATAGTGTGAAAGCACGATACTTTATCGGCTCATGTTTTTATCTCGCTCAAAAATATGATTCAGCATTGATCAGTTTAAAGGAATACTTGGCTTTGGATGCAAACAGCATTTCCGGTAGAGTGTATATTGGTAATACATTCAATGCGATGAAAAAGACAGACTCTGCAAAGAAGTATTTATCAGCCGGTGTAGAACTTGCTCAGCAATCGCTCGCGCAAAATCCCGGTAATCCATCAATCATCAAAGAGTCCGAGCAAGCATTTGAGGCTATTTGTCGTGTATCACTTGAAGGTAAGGATGCGCCATCCGTAATTAAGTATGGCAAGGCATGGCTTGAAATCAATGATAAATCTGCCTTACCTCATGTATATTTGGGATTTGCTTATCAAACGAACGGTGAGAAAGACAATGCTTGCAAAGCATATTCAGAAGCATTGAAAAGAGACCCCAAAAACTCTGCTGCTCAAAAGAATAAATCAGCACTTAATTGTCCTTGACATGCTTTCATTGCATTTCGATATTGTTGAATCAACAAATATCATTGCCAAACAATTGTTATCATCCTACAATGAGGTGATAATTACGGCTGATATTCAAACACATGGAAAGGGACGCAATGGAAAAACATGGCATTCAGGAATTGGAAGAGATATCCTTTTTTCTCATGGTCAAAAAAGTATACTAAAGTCAGAAAAAACTCCATTACTCATGCAAGCTTGTGCGGGATTGTCCGTGCAAGCTTTTTTATTGAATATTCTACCACCTTCCGCTCAAATCAAGATCAAGTATCCTAATGATGTATATATAAAGCATGGAGAAAAAATTGGTAAAATATCGGGTTCACTAATAGAAACTGAATACTCCGGAAATGCTTTGCATTCGATTATTACCGGAATAGGCATCAATGTAAATACGCCTACAAGTGAATTGCCAAACTCAAATCCGAGTATTTCCATATATGAGATACTTGGCCATGAAATTAATTTACAAAAGTCTAGAAAGGAATTTATAGATATCTATAAAGCTCTAATCAATGATAGAGAAGACAAATGGGCCATGTGGAAAAATCAACTGAATATCATTCAGAAAACAATACATATTCTGAATGATAATCAAGAATATATTGTCATTGATATTCTTGAGGATGGAAGACTCCATTGCAAATCCGAGAATTCAGAGAGGTATATTCATTCAGGCGATAGTATTACTTATGCTCTCTTTGATTGATATTTCTTATCAGGGAACTTTCATTAAAAAAAACTGATTAAATCAGACCTGATCTATGATATATGATTATAAAGGTCTTATATTTGCAGTCTTATTACAGTTTCAAGTGATTGGAATATGCTCAGGTTCACCAAAAAAACAGAATATGCATTGCTTTCCTTGCAATATATAGCTTACAAGGAAGGTGTATTGGTACCTGCAAAAGAGATAGCAGATTCTCTTGGTTTGTCATTTGAGATTATAGCTAAAGTACTGCATCTTCTTGGTAAGAACGGTTTGATACAATCAATTCAAGGTGCTCAAGGAGGTTATCTTCTTAATAAAGAGCCACAGAACATTAGTCTTTCTGATGTGATTACTGCGATTGAAGGAAAACCATCTCAATTGGTGGAATGCGTATCCGGAGATGATCCGGATGATACAAACTGCTCTTGTACAGTATATTCGAATTGCACTATCAAAGATCCGATGACAATCATTCAGAAAAAAATGGATGAAATGTTACAGTCAATCAGTATTCAAGACTTCCTTCATACACCTATTTACCACACACTCAGCGATTCAACGGTCACAATTGATTTATAAGAGATACAACAATGGAACAACAAACAGATATACTTGATGAAATTGTATCAAGTGAATATAAATACGGATT
>JBIKKD010000077.1:0-6559 GCA_044360565.1 Kapaibacterium sp. (SeqCode) | reverse complement strand
TGTTTCCAATTTGTCTGTCAAATTCAACTTCACTAACTGAAGATCCAAGAATCGTTTCTCTGTAAGCTACCTGAGGCTTGCCAACTCTCGTTGCAACACCAAACTCACGCTTGAGTCTGTCAACCATGATATCCAAATGCAATTCGCCAACGCCACTGATAATGTTCTGACCACTGTCTTGATCATTATTGAATTGAAATGTTGGATCTTCATCTGCAAGTCTGGCTAATGCATCTAGCATTTTTGCCTGATCTGCTGTCGATTTTGCTTCTATCGACTGATTGATCACAGGTTCGAGAAAACTGATTTTTTCAAAGAGCACTTGATTGTCTTGATGACACAATGTGTCACCGGTCTTGGTTAACTTTAACCCAGGTAATGCAACTATTTCACCGGCTTCGCACGATGTTAATTCATCTCGCTTATTAGCCTGCATTCTTAGAATCTTTTGCACTCGTTCACGCTTGCCTATTGAAGCATTGTATATCATGTCTCCAACTTTCAGCATTCCGGAATAAATCCGAATGAATGTCAAACGACCTACATATACATCCGTTAGAACTTTAAATGCAAGAGCTGAAAACGGCTCATCTGATGAAGGCTTTCTTTCAATTGCCTTTTCAGAATCTTGAGGATCAAATCCTTTTACTATACCACGATCAATCGGAGAAGGTAAATATCTTGTGATTGAATCCAAAACTTGCTGAACACCTTTATTCTTAAAAGATGAACCACAGCAAACAGGTAAAAACTTCGAAGCAATCACAGCTTCTCGAATAGAAGCAATCAACTCATCTTCCGTAATGATTTCTCCACCGAAATATTTTTCAAGAAGATTGTCATTTGTCTCTGCAATCGATTCAATCATAAATGATCTCGCTTGATCTGCTTTACCGATCATCGATTCCGGAATCTCGCGAATTTCAAAGTTGCTTAGATTCTGATCTTCTGCATTGAAATGTAAATATTTCATGGTGATCAAATCAATAATGCCAACAAATTCATCGGCACTTCCAACAGGAATGAAAATCGGAGTAGGATTTGCGCCAAGAATCTCGCGAACTGATTCAACAGCTTTTTCAAAATCAGCTCCGATTCGATCCATCTTATTGATGTATACAATTCTCGGAACACCGAATTGATCCGCCTGTCTCCAGACCGTTTCTGATTGTGGCTCAACTCCAGCTACTGCACAAAATACTGCAACAGCTCCATCAAGCACTCTCAGAGATCTCTGCACTTCTGCTGTAAAATCAACATGTCCGGGCGTATCTATGATATTAATCTGATGACCATGCCAATAGCATGTCGTTGCAGCAGAAGTTATCGTGATACCTCTTTCTCGCTCCTGATCCATATAGTCCATGAAAGCCGTGCCTTCATGCACCTCTCCCATCTTGTGGAGAGAACCAGAATAAAAGAGAATACGCTCGGTAGTTGTTGTCTTGCCTGCATCAATATGAGCGATGATGCCTATATTTCTATATTTATCTAGCTCAATCGTGCGCGACATAGTTTACAGCGCTACCAGGGTTTAATTGACAAAGAACGAATTTATTTCTATTACCACTTGAAATGTGCAAAAGCCTTATTAGCTTCAGCCATTCTGTGAACATCATCACGCTTCTTCACTGATGAACCTTCGCCATTTGCGGCAGCCATCAATTCAGACGCCAATCTAGAAGCCATTGATTTATCACGACGCTCGGATGCATACAACTTCAACCAACGAATTGCCAATGCAAAGCGACGCTCTTCACGAACTTCAACCGGCACTTGATAAGTTGCACCACCAACACGGCGAGAACGAACCTCAATAGCAGGAGACACATTGCTCAATGCCTTGCGGAATACCTCAATCGGATCCTGCTTCATCTTATCTGCAATGATATCGAATGCAGAATAAACCAAAATACGCGCTGTATTTTTCTTGCCCTGAATCATCACTTTATTAATGAATCTTGATACCATCACATCATTGAAGCGTGGATCAGGCACTGCATATCGTTTCTCTGCTCTTTTCTTTCTCATAAATCTATCTCTGACTATACGATTCTAATTATTTTTTTCCGGCCGGCTTTGGACGCTTCGCACCATACTTGGAACGAGACTGCATACGATCTTTAACACCTTGCGTATCCGCTGCACCACGAACAATGTGATAACGAACACCTGGAAGATCTTTCACACGACCACCACGAATCAATACGATTGAGTGCTCTTGAAGATTATGCCCTTCTCCCGGGATATAAGCAATCACTTCAAATTGATTTGTCAAACGAACTTTTGCAACCTTACGCAAAGCAGAATTTGGTTTCTTCGGCGTTGTTGTGTAAACGCGAGTACAAACTCCACGGCGTTGTGGGCAACTGGCAAGAGCCGGAGATTTACTTTTCTCTATCAGCTTTTTGCGACCTTTTCTTACAAGTTGACTAATCGTAGGCACTGTATCTATTCCTTACAAAACTTCGTTTTTTGATCACCGTCGGGCTGTTTTCGTGATTCCGACAGAGCTTGCAAAACTACACAAAATGTTGATAACCACCAAAACTTTTTTTATCTACCTTCAGAACGCTTTTGTTGATAAGCCTTCACCATCTCGTCTTGAACATTTTTCGGCACTTGTGAATAGCGCAAGAATTCCATGGAAAACTCGCCTTTACCTTGTGTTACTGAACGCAAGTCAGTAGAATATCCAAACATTTCACTCAATGGTACTTCTGCTTCAACAACTACATATCCGGCATCCATCGTTGCACCAACAATCACACCACGACGCTGATTGATCTGACCGATCGCAACACCTTGAAATTCTTCAGGGGCACTAATTTCCAACTTCATGATTGGCTCAAGAATAACCGGTTTCGCTTTCATGTATGCTTCGCGGAAAGCAGCAATAGAAGCAACTTTAAATGCCATTTCAGAAGAGTCGACCGGGTGCTCTGCACCATCATTAATTGTAGCACGAACACCTACAACAGGCTGGCCAATCAATGAACCTTCTGTAACTGCTTCTTTGAATCCTTTGTCACAAGCAGGGATATATTCACGCGGAATAACACCACCTACGATATCATCAACAAATTCATACGTTTCTACTGCATCACTTGGCAATGGTTCAAGGAAACCAGCCACACGAGCAAATTGACCAGATCCACCTGTTTGCTTCTTGTGAGTATAATTGAAATCTGAATTTGCTGTAATTGTTTCGCGGAATGCAACTTTTGGTCTACCAACATTCACTTCGCAATTATATTCACGCTTGATACGCTCAATATAAATTTCCAAGTGCAATTCGCCCATTCCTTTGATAATCGTTTCACCGCTCTCTTCATCACGATATACACGGAATGTTGGATCCTCTTTTGTAAAGCGATTCAATGCTTTAGAGAAGTTCACCTGACCAGCTTTTTCTTTCGGGCTAACCGCAAGTTCAATAACCGGCTCAGGAACGAACATCGAAGTCATTGTAACACTAAGATTACCATCTGTAAATGTATCACCAGATGCGCAGTCAATACCAAACATTGCTACGATTTGACCTGGTCCTACTTCATCAATATCATGCATTTCATCGGCATGCATACGAACAAGTCTTGGAACCTTCACACGCTTACCATTAGACATATTAGTGATAGTATCACCTTTCTTCACGCCACCTTGGTAAATACGCATATATGTAAGCTGACCAAAACGACCGTCCTCGAGTTTGAAAGCCAAGCCGACAAATGGTTTAGCTCTATCAGGAATCAACTCCAATTTTGCTTCGTTTTGACTTTGATCAAGTCCTTCATTCTTTACATCTTTTGGTGCAGGTAAGAACATTCCAACGGCATCCAAAAGGACTTGGACACCCTTATTCTTCATTGCAGAACCTACATAAAGAGGAGTAATTTTCAGATTGATAGTCTCACGACGAATAATCGGAATCAACTCTTCAGCAGTCACTTCATCTTCCATCAAGAATTTTTCTGCAATGGTATCATCAAAGTCTGATAATGCTTCAATAATTGCATGGCGGCGCTTTTTCGCTTCTTCCAAATACTCCGCTGGAATCTCTTCACGGCGAATATTCTCACCATTGTCACCGTCAAAGAACACAGCTTTCATGTGCAACAAATCAACAACACCCGCAAATCTGTCTTCCAATCCCATTGGGAAAGTCATGACAACTGGGCGATGATGTAACTTTTCACGCAATTGATCAGCAACACGATCAGGATTTGAACCTGAACGGTCAATCTTATTGATGAAAGCAAGTCTTGGAACATTATATCTTTTCATCTGGCGATCAACTGTGATCGACTGACTCTGAACGCCAGCAACACCACATAATACCAATACAGCGCCGTCCAAAACGCGCAATGCTCTTTCCACCTCAACGGTAAAGTCAACGTGACCCGGAGTGTCAATCAAATTGATCTCGAAATCACCCCATGTGCAGTAAGTAGCTGCAGACTGAATGGTAATCCCTTTCTCTCTCTCAAGATCCATGGAGTCCATCGTGGCACCAACACCCGACTTTCCTCTCACTTCCTCGATCTTGTGGATCTTACCTGTATAGAACAAAATGCGCTCGCTGAGCGTGGTCTTGCCCGAATCAATGTGGGCAGAAATACCAATATTCCGAACTTTTGAGATGTCTGACATAGCTGCCTTAACCTACCGCAATAGAATATTTATGAAGATGATTATTTATCTGGTTTGAGAAATCCTCGCCAAAAGCGAAGACCACAAATTTACGGGAAATTGAACAACGAGCAAAATTAAATCTCTGATTTTTAGAAAATTAGAGCATTTTCCACATTGATGGGAAGAATATCCTAACTAGCAACTGAATAGAGGATTGCGGGATTTTCCACGATAAAATGTGGATAAACTGGGGAGAAGTTTTGGGGTTAACGCTTAACAGCAAACTTGCCGGAAATGTTGCCTAGCTCAGAGAAAACCGTGAAAATGTAAATACCAGGTTCTAGAAAATCTAAATTGTTGAACCTTGCAACCATGATATTGGCACCATTGACCGATGCATTGTCAAAATCTGCAATAATTGGCGTAATCCCTGAATAAACCGGCATTCCTGAACTTTTAAATATCTTTACTTGAACCTCTTCGCCAAGTCTTGCAAGTGCAGGTATTGGTAAATTTATCGAGGAATGCTTTTGTAAGATGTAAGGATTGGGATATACTTTTTGATTTTCTATGAATAATCTGCCTTTGGTAAGAACTATACTCGAACATGACGGAAAGAAATTTGTGTTGATATTTACATAATAATTTGAAAAACCAATAGGCTTATGATTACTGTTTTGATCGATTGTGATTGAACATAGTATCGGACTCGGCTCTGAACGACCACTGAATGCGTTTCTATTTACCAGCGAAAGTAAGATTTGAGCAGTATCCTTTAAACCATTTAGATTTTCCAGCGAGCACGTCGTTAGATTAATTTCAAAAGGTGATAAATTATCAGTGAATAAAGCAATTGGATTTGCTTCGCCATTTATACCTTTTAATTCGGGCAATTCCAATGCATCTTTGAATAATTCCTCGGGGTTTTTTCCTATTGCTCTGCTACCTGTATGAAATATTCGTTCTGTAAAACCACACCAAATCTCATGCAATGGCATGGAATTCTGACTCAAAACAAATTCTAGCGCTTCATATGCTGTCATTCGCCTTCCAATTGCTTCCCACATGTCAAGCATCGGTTTAAGTCCACCCAAATCATACATATATTCAAAAAACAATGCATTTGCATAACCGGATTGATAATTGGTTCTTTGACCGAATCTATATTCCTTCGGCCTCAAGAAATAATTTGATACATAGTTTTGATAATCTTTTATCTCAGGATACAAATACATTTCAAGCCATGTGCTAAACATTTCATACAGAGTCCGATCAAATGCCTGTACATCAATACCATAATTCGCAAACTGGATTGCATGATGGAACTCATGTGCAGCAGTAATCTTTAATGCTTCAGATTCAAATGTCAGAAATGACTGACTTCCATCAAGTTTTCTATCATTTTGACTAAAATTATTGTCAATCTCAATAAATGACTGCACATACATATAATTCCCTGAACTACCGGGTAATGCAATACCAGCGGAACTTGTCTGACCATAAATACCTGCATTGGATAGTTCAATGATGAAAATATCATAAGGCTCCGCTCCATTTTCTCCATTATTTGGAGGAGGAGGAAAGCCCATGCTATCCACTTGAATTGTATATGCATGTTCAAATGCCTGACCACATTCATCAATGTAATCTGGAATGCCATTACTGTCTTTGTCAGTGCTATCTACAGCACCAATACCCATCATCTCATAATTGATACGAAAATGTTTGTTTGATGATAAAACTGAATATGACGAAGTAGGTCGAAGTATTTTTTCACCCTTCTGAATACTCTTCATTCTATCTCGGAATGAAGTTCCCATGAATGTTCCGCACTTATCCGCCAATAATTCGGGGACAAAACAAAGCATGCACAAACCCAAACATAAAAGGGAGTTACGCATAAAGACAATCAAAAATGTTGGAATCA
>JBIKKD010000076.1:0-6630 GCA_044360565.1 Kapaibacterium sp. (SeqCode) | reverse complement strand
AAAGTACGGCATATACTATTGGTCGCGGAGCAGTCATTCCGTATTTTTGAACCATTATTCAAACCACAATGGCTTCAATGTCAGATCCCGGACTCAGAACCATCCTCGTCTCAGGAGGAGCAGGATTCATCGGAAGCGCATTTATCATGCAAATGCTCGCTTCTCATTCCAATCTCCGCATCATCAATGTGGATGCTCTCACCTATGCAGGAAATCTCGAGAATTTGCAATCAATTGAGAATGATTCCCGCCATGTTTTCGTACATGCTGAAATCCAAAATACAGAATTGATGCATAGTCTATGCGAGCAATATGCTGTGGAAGGCATCATCAATATCGCGGCCGAATCTCATGTTGACAGATCAATTCAAGATGCAAGTCCGTTTATTGATACAAATATTCAGGGTACAGTATCTTTGTTAACCGTGGCTCGTGATGTAAAGCTCAAAAAGTTTGTACAAGTCTCCACAGATGAGGTATATGGTACTTTGGAACTAGATTCGAAAGATTTATTTACCGAATCAACACCTTTGGCACCAAATTCGCCTTATTCTGCATCAAAAGCTTCGGCTGACATGTTTGTAAGAGCTTTTCATCATACACATGATGTTCCGGCTGTCATCACGCGATGTTCGAATAATTATGGGCCGAGACAATTTCCGGAAAAATTGATCCCACTCATGATTTTGAATGCGATGGAATCAAAGTCCTTGCCTGTATATGGGGATGGACTCAATGTGCGTGACTGGATTCATGTGAATGATCATTGCGATGCGATTTATCGTGCTTATGAACATGGAATTCCCGGTGAAGTCTATAATATCGGATCAGAAAATGAATGTAATAATTTGTACATCGTGAAGTCCATTGTGTCCATTCTCGGCAAATCTGAAGATCTCATACAATTCGTGAAAGATCGACCCGGACATGATCAACGATATGCGATTGATGCCAGCAAAGCCAAAAAAGAATTGGGATGGATGCCACGCATTACTTTTGAACAAGGTCTCCGCGATACGATTGAATGGTATCAAGATCATCCCGAATGGTGTAAACATGTTTTGAGCGGAGAATATCGAGACTATTATTCACAGCAATATCACAGAGAACGATAAATGGCTATCAAGAAACAATCAGTTGCCAAGCATACAGCAGATGCATTGATGTCATCCATTCAAGATCATGCAATCACCGTCGGAGTGATAGGTCTTGGTTATGTAGGGCTTCCCATCGCAGTTGAATATGCACATCTCGGTGTTCGTACGATTGGTTTTGACATCGATGAACACAAAATCCGCACTTTGCAAAAAGGCGGAAATTATATCATGGACATTGATTCATCACTCGTTGCTTCAGTCGTGAAAGGCAAAACTTTGGAAGCCACCACGAATTTTGACCGCTTATCCGAGTGTGATGTGATTTATATCTGCGTTCCAACTCCATTCACGCCGAATAAAGATCCTGATATTTCCTATATCATACATTCTGCAGAATCCGTTGCCAAAACATTGCGCAAAGGACAACTCATCATTTTGAAGAGTACGACATTTCCCGGTACAACAACGAAATATGTACAACCGATTTTGGAAAAAGTCGGTTTGAAACTCGGTACGGATTATTTCCTCGCCTTTTCTCCTGAAAGAATTGATCCGGGTAATCAAACATGGCATACAGGAAATACGCCGATTGTGGCTGGTGGTGTGACTGAATCATGCACAAGTCTTGCATGTGCCGCGCATGCAATAATCGTAAGCAAAGTGATTCCTGTTTCTTCTCCGGCTGTTGCAGAAATGGAGAAATTACTCGAGAATATTTTCCGTAGCGTAAATATCGCACTCGTAAATGAACTTGCTCAATTATGCGATCGCATCGGAGTGAATATCTGGGAAGTGGTCGAAGCAGCGGCGACCAAACCATTTGGTTTCATGCCGTTTTTCCCTGGACCCGGCATCGGCGGACATTGCATTTTGATCGATCCATATTATCTCTCATGGATGGCGCGTGAATATGATTTTGAAACGAATTTTATAACACTCGCTGCAGAAGTGAATGAATCTATGCCATTTTATGTGCGTAGCATGATTGAACGCGAAGTGGCAAAGCAACCAATTACTTTGGCAAAAGCGAAAGTGCTCATGCTTGGAATGGCATTCAAAAAAGATGTCGATGATTTGCGACATTCACCAGCACTCAAAGTAATGGAATTGCTCATGCAGGATGGATTCAAAAATGTGCATTATCATGATCCATTTATTCCTTCGGTGGATGTGCATGGAACAATGATGAAATCACAAAAGAATCTCACACCGGCAACTCTGAAAAAATATGATATCGTTGTGATCACAA
The DNA here is from genome assembly GCA_044360565.1 of Kapaibacterium sp. (SeqCode). Lineage (GTDB taxonomy): Bacteria > Bacteroidota > Ignavibacteria > Kapaibacteriales > UBA961 > UBA961. Next base: position 4,284 of record JBIKKD010000076.1, on the reverse strand, counting down.
CAGATCATACTTGCTTTGATTATGCCATGATCGTGAAGAATGCAAAAGTGGTGATTGACACTCGCAATGCAACCAAAAAGATTCGCGGTTCAAAGAAAAATGTCGTGCTATTGGGTAGCGGATCGTGAGCAAAACCTATCGCATAATTTCTGTTGTAGGTGCAAGACCAAATTTCATGAAGGTCGCTCCGATTCATCGCGCATTCGAGAAATATGCTCCCGAATATGAACACCATATCGTGCATACGGGTCAACACTATGATGCCGCAATGAGCGATGCATTTTTTCAAGATCTCGAAATGCCAAAGCCATCAAAGTTTCTTGGGATCGGAAGTGGTTCTCATGCTGAGCAAACAGCGAAAGTGATGATTGCATTCGAGCAAACATGTCTTGAACTCAAACCTGATCTCGTAATTGTTGTCGGTGATGTGAATTCCACGATTGCATGTGCATTGGTTGCAGTGAAATTGGGAATAAAAACAGTGCATGTTGAAGCCGGTTTGAGAAGTTATGATCGATCGATGCCGGAAGAAATCAATCGCATCGCAACAGATTCCATTTGTGATTATTGGTTCACTACAGAAGAATCCGGCAATAGAATTCTGAAAGAATCCGGATATCCTGAAGATCACATTTTCTTCGTTGGAAATACCATGATTGATTCCCTGCATTTCGCAATGCCGAAAGCAGAACAATCACAAGTGAGAGAAGAGCTTGGCTTGAAGGATAAAAAATATGGTTTGGTCACCATGCATCGACCATCAAATGTTGATGATCCTGAACAATTGAAATCTTTGCTGAGCATTCTTGCTGAAATATCGAATGATAGAGCAATCGTTTTTCCAATGCATCCGCGCACGAGTGCGAAGATTCGCGAGTATGGATTTTCTAATATCATAGAATCCGGTAAACAACTCATCATCACTGATCCAAAAGGATATATCGATTTTCTCGCATTGATGAAAGATGCGGATTTTGTACTCACCGATTCAGGTGGAATACAAGAAGAAACAACTGTGCTTGGAATACCTTGCATAACGGCGCGAACAACGACGGAAAGACCCGTAACGATAGAACTTGGAACGAATATATTGATAGAACCCAATCCTGAGTCCATAGCAAAAGCATTGCATGATATCGTGCATTTGCCACGCAAAAGTGGATCTATTCCACCACTTTGGGATGGCAAGGCGGCAGAGCGAATAGCAGAAATACTTGTGACACAATGCATCAAGACACAATGAATCAATTTTTCAAGAAAATCCGCATGATAAGTTGCGGAATGCTCATCATGATTTCATTGCTTGCTTCAATGACAATTCAAGCGCAATTGATGGGTTCTTCGAGTGATTTCGACATGACAAAATTGATGCAATCTTCCGCACCCGGAAGCGCAGATCTTTTGAAAGCGGAATTATTGCCATCGGATAATATCGTTGATGCAGACCATTATCGAATTGGTCCCGGTGATGTATTGTCAATACAAACTCTATCCGGAAATGCCACCGAACAATTTGTGTCCATCTCTCCTGAAAATTCCGTACTCGTTCCAAGAATCGGCGAACTGTCACTCAAGAATGCAACATTGTCGCAAGCAAAGTCAATGATCATCGACATGATGAAACAGCGCAATCCCAATGCAACAGTGACTGTAATGCTGAGAAAATGTAGATCATTATATATCAGCATCAGAGGTAATGTTCGCTATCCTGGAACCTATGCTGTTCCCGCTTCGATGCGTGTTTCTACTGTCATACGACTCGCAAATCAACCTCCGAAATCACCATCGCAACCAAATGGCGGAACAACTCAAGCCGCAATGGAAAGTACAAAAGAGTTGACCGTGATCGAAGCACGCCGCTCAGCGATGCGTGGTGGAACATTGACGGGAAATGATGAATTGCCATCCTATGTGGCAAGAAATATCACTGTACTTCATGCTGATGGTACATCGACAAATGCAGATCTGGAGCGCTCACTGGCTCTATCAACGATAAAGGATGATCCAACTCTGCGTGAGGGCGATCAAATTTTTATTCCATTTGATCAAGGTTTGAACTCAGCAATCGCGATTGCCGGTGCGGTTATCAGACCAATCAATATCGCATTTAAAAAAGGCGATAAAGCATCAATGCTTTTGAAACTTGCTTATGGTTTAACTGATGAGGCCGATCCATCAAATATTCAATTGAAGCAAGGCGATATGCTGAAGACTTTGACATTGAAAGAAGATGGAACATTTAGTGAAGATCCCGATTTGATTCCAGGTGCAGTGATCGTGGTTTCAAAAAAGGAATATTCCGCGAAAGGCGCAATGTCAGGCGTTGTGGAAGTAACCGGTTCCGTTCAAAAACCCGGTGCATTCACAATCGTGCAGGGTCAAACCAAATTGAAAGACATCATTGAACAATCCGGTGGATTCACAGACAAAGCATATTTACCATTGGCCTATATCGTTCGCAAAGAACAACAACAACCTGCCTCGAATGAACCTCGATATCGTGCAATAATGGGCATGCAGTATACCGATCTCACAGCAGAAGACACTACGCGATATCTCATGCATACCATGTTCCGTCAGCCGACAGTGGCTTGCGATATACAAAAAGCATATAATGGATCTGAAGAAGACAATGTATTATTGGAATCAGGTGATATCATCGTGATTCCTGAAAATCCAAAACGCGTCTATGTCTATGGTCAGGTGAATAATCCCGGATATGTCACATTCGAGCCGGGCAAATCCATGCAATGGTATATTGAAAGAGCGGGTGGCTATGCAAGTGGTGCTGAAAAGGAATTGACACGCATAATCAAGGGTCGATCACATGTCTGGATCAAAGGCGATGAAAAAAATGTGGTGGTTGAATCCGGTGATGAAATTTATTGTCCACCGCCAACATATCGTCCTCCCGGATATGAGTATCAATACTATACATTCCTCATCACTGCAATCGGTGGTTTGGTTGGTATTCTGAATGTTGTCTATTGGGCATTTCTGAGATAATGATAGTTGACAAAACATATACCGCACTTTTGAATAAAAAGATCATGCTTTTGCTCATGATCTTTTTTGTCATGAATAGTGTCGTACATGCTCAAGTGGAACATCTTCCTATTGTGCATCCTGTATATCAATTTCTAGAACATTGTGAAGCGAAAGGTGTATTACCACATTTTTCACTTTCTGCTCTTCCATTGCAAAGAGGTGAAGTTCAAAAAGCTTTACAATTGATTCGGAAATCAGAAAGTGAATTGAGTGAAGACGAGCGAGATGTATTGTCACATTATGAACATGAATTGTTAACCGAGAAGAGAAAGAATACAACCCTTTTTCATAGTTCAATACCTGTGAATGATTCGCTTCCATTTTTCTTTGATGGAATTATTTCGAATCATGAAAAAGCAATTTATCTTCAACAAGATTCTCTCGTAACACTTTTTTCATCTCCTTTGTTTTCCATTGAATCTGCATTTAGATCTGACTCAGCAACCGCTTCCATGTTGACGGGTCAGGCAGGACTTCGTATGCATGGAACAATGCGTGGGAATGTTGGTTTCTTTTTACAAGTGACCAATGGTGCATTGCTCTCAGGTGATCGTTCGCTTGCACTTGATGATCCACGACTTCGACAGAATATAAAGTTTGCAGTGTATGAAAGTGATTTTGATTTTACGGAATCTCATATCCGTTATGACAATGATTGGTTTTATGCAAGCATTGGTCGCGAGTCCAGAACGCTTGGTGCGGGATTCAACCATCATCAATTTCTTGGAAGAAATTCTCCGCCGCTTGATGCATTGATGATTGGCGCGAGAACCAAGACATTTGAATATCGTTATACGCATGCATCATTATTGTCGCTACCGCAAGATGTGAATGGACAAATCATTCTGCCGGGTCAGACAAATTCAACGGGTTCCGATAAATTCATGCCTGCAAAAACACTCGTGATGCATAGAGCTGCATTTCGTCCAACTTGGGGTGAGATTGCTATTTGGGAAAGCGTGATTTATCAAAATAGAACATTTGATTTGGCATATCTAAACCCACTGTCATTCTTGAAATCTGTTGAACATTCACTTCGTGATCGCGACAATAGTGCAATGGGTTTTGATTTTACGGTAAGACCAATGAAAAATCTTATACTCAAAGGGGCATATCTACTTGATGATCTGATCTTCTCAAAAATTGGAACTGATTATTGGTCGAATAAATCTGCTTTTTCATTCGGCGGGATGTATGCACTTCCTGCAATGAATATCGCAATCGAATATGCACGCG
>JBIKKD010000004.1:0-19976 GCA_044360565.1 Kapaibacterium sp. (SeqCode) | reverse complement strand
GGCTTTGTTACACCGCGCATCGTGAAGTCACCGGAAAGCTTATATGTGCCTTTTCCAGTCTTCTTCATTGATTTGCTTTTGAATGTGATATTCGGATGATTTGCTACATCAAAAAAGTCGCCACTGCGCAAATGTTCATCACGCTTTGCATCATCAGTATTGATGGATGTTGCTTTGATAGATACATCGATTGTTGCATCAGAGAAATCTTCTTTGTCAGAAGCAACATTCACTGAAAAATCACCGAATTTTCCATCAGCTTCTGAAACCACCATGTGGCTCACTGAGAATTTGATTGATGAATGTGATCTGTCGAAATTCCATTTTGTGTTTTGTGCATTTGATGACATTGCACCAAATACCAAGACTGCGATCATTGCGATCAAGTTTTTCATGTGTACTCCAAAAATGTGTGAATAGTAAAAAAAGTATATTATTACTTCATTGGTACTTCTATCAGAAGGATTTTCGACTGCTCATGAACGGTTACTAACACGGAATCAGCATCGTAAATTCCTATACCATCTCTTTTGTTCAATGTGATGTCACCGATGGTCACAGAACCTTCAATAACAAATACATATATGCCATGAGTGGCTGACTTTATGTCATGCGAAATCTGAATCAATTCATCAAACTCGCCGAGATACAATTCCGCATCTTGATTGATCCACAAAGTGCCTTCTTTCTCAGTGGCCGATACTATATGTTGTAGTTGATTCCGAAGTTGCTCTTTCGTAAATGTCAATTGATCATAACGCGGACTGATATTTCTTGCTTTCGGGAAAATCCACAATTGAAGAAAGTTCACGAGCTCAGTTTCACTTGCATTGTATTCTGCATGCTGAATTCCACTTCCCGCACTCATGATCTGAACATCCCCTATTGAGATAATTCCTTCATTGCCGGTTGAATCAGAATGCGCCAGACTGCCTTGCAGTGGAATTGAAATGATCTCCATATTGTCATGACCATGCTTTCCAAAACCCTCACCACCAATCACGAAATCATCATTCAGTACTCTAAGCATTCCAAAATGTACTCTGCTTGGTTCATGATACATACCAAAACTGAATGTGTGATAGGTGTCGAGCCAGCCATGATTCGCATGACCACGAGTTTCTGATCTATGAATTATGGATGTCATTTGAGTATTCCTTCAATCTTGAGTTCATGTGTAATGACTCTACCGCAGAGCTCAGTGATTGCATTTAGCTCTTTTACGGAGAACATTGCATCCATCTCTTTTGCGAAAGTCTGCATCGGCCCATGCAATTCATCCAAAAGGTCTATACCATCTTGAGTGATACGAGTCAGCGACATGCGTTTATCAATTTCACTCTGAATTCTCTCAGCAAGTTTTTTTTCAACCAAACCATCAATGAGTCTTGTTACATCAGGTGCTTTTTCCAGCATTCTCACGATAATTTCCTTCCTGCAATAGCCGGCAGGATTTCCTTTCAAGATTCGTAGAATATTATACTGTGAATGAGTCAAGTTTTTCAAACCACAAACAGCCAATTGCTTACGCTTGATGAAGTCGGCAGACACGAGAATACTAAGCATTGCTTGCTGAACTTCAGACTCAAAGTATTCTTGTTTTAATCGAATATGTATTGGTGAATCAATCATGATACAAATATATGTGTTCAAACACATATATTGGTACACATTTATTATTTTTTTAGTTTTCAAGCATCTTCTTTTGATTCAATACAGTAACATGACTAATCCAATCGAGATCTATCTTCAGCAATTTGATGGACTTAAACTCAAGAAGCTACAGGAAATGCGTGTAATCCTTCAGAAAGCTCTTCCTGAGGCTGAAGAGTGTATTTCCTATGGAATGCCCGCTTATCGTATGTCAAAAGTCTTGGTATACTTTGCTGGAAATAAGGAACATGTCGGATTCTATCCTACATCTTCCGGAATTAGGAAGTTTGAACAAGAGCTTGGCGATTGGAAATACTCGAAGGGTGCAATACAATTTCCCTATGAAAAGAAGCTCCCGAAAGATTTGATCATGCGCATTGCACGAATGCGAAGAGAAGAAGTAGAGCAAGGAGCTCAAAAGGAGCGCACGCTAAATGTCTAATCCAGGCATATCACCAAAACGAGTAATGCCATCATTTCCGAAATTGCCTCCGAAAACAGATTGATAGAATACAAAGGCTTCTTCTGTATTGCCGGGAAAGTTCAGGTAGATACTAGCTCTTGCCATGATAACCACTCTAAATTAATAGTAAATCAATGTTTTTTGAGTTATAGGAAGTGTATAAAATATGCTAATTTCGCCACACTCATAATGACTGAAATACCATGATACAAAAGTTGTTTTCTTCGTTTAAACATACACCCATTCAATCTCAATTGAAGCATGATGCATTTTTCAATGAATTGAGAGCAAAGGAATATTCCAGACTTGATTCTGCAGGTCATGTGTACTTGGACTATACGGGAGGAAATCTCTATGCCGAATCACAATTATTGAAACATCAGTCATTATTAAGGCAGAATGTATTTGGGAATCCACATTCTACAAATCCATCATCACAATTCGCAACAAAACTCACCGAAGAAGCTAGACAAGAAGTACTCAACTTTTTCAATGCCGAAGATTATTTCTGCATCTTCACACAAAATGCCACCGAGGCATTGCATATCGTAGGAGAGTGTTATCCATTCGGTGATCAATCACAATTTGTATTGCTGGCTGACAATCACAATTCGGTGAATGGAATTCGTGAGTATTGTCGTTCAAAGAATGGTGCCTTCACCTATGTGCAGACATACTATGAAGATTTGATGATTGATGAAGAAGCATTGCTTAGTGAGCTTGATGGACATGCTGATAAAAAACACAAACTCTTCGCATTTCCTGGTCAATCGAATGTATCCGGTGTGAAACATGATTTGTCATGGATACAAAAAGCACAAGATCGCGGATGGAATGTCTTGCTCGATGCAGCGGCTTATGCTCCGACTAATAAACTCGATCTCAAAAAAGTGCAACCTGATTTTGTGTCCTTGTCATTCTATAAAATATTTGGTTATCCAACCGGAATCGGATGTTTACTCGTAAAGAAATCTTCCTTTGATCTCCTGAAAAAACCTTGGTTCGCAGGCGGTAATGTAACAATGGTTGCAGTGCTTTCACCACAGCATTATTTACATGATAATCATGAACGCTTTGAGAATGGAACGGTGAATTATCTCGATATTCCTGCTGTCACCATCGGCTTGCGTTTCATTGAATCTATAGGCAGAGATAAAATCGCTGAAAGAATTCAATCACTCATGCAATACCTTTGTTCGGAGTTGCAAAACATGCATCACACGACCGGAATGAAACAAGTGAACATGTATGGTCCGGAAGATAGAACAAAAGCCGGCGGTACGGTAATCATGACATTCCTCAATCCAGATGGATCGGCAGTACCTTTTGACATCGTGGAACAGAAAGCAAATGCACATATGATTTCTCTACGATCAGGATGTTTTTGCAATCCGGGCATTGATGAGATTTTTAATTGTGTGACAACAGAAGAATTGACGCAATTTTTTAGCGGAAGAACAAAAGGCAATTATTCCGACATGTTCAATTTCCTGAAAAAAATGCGTGGGGCCGTGAGAATATCAGTGGGAATCGCAACAACAAAATCAGATATCGATCGCTATGTGAAATTCGTGGGAAGCTTGCGAGATCAGCATATCTAAAATCATGCAGTGAAGATTCAGGGGGAATTTGGGTTGATTATTTACAATCCAAGGTGATTGATTACATTGAAGAATTATGATGATTATCAATGTCTTCTAATACATAATGCACAAGGGGAATCTATCTCGAATGAAAAATCCTCATCTCTTCGGCAATTCTCTTGCCCCGAATGTTGAAATCAAAGCTTGTTCTACTTCACTCAATTCTCTTTGTTGCACTTTTGGTTTATTCAATTCCATTTGTTCCATATGTGATGGCGCTGATGAAATGAAATCGAGTCCTCCAGACTTACTACTACCCTGAACTGTTTCTATGCTATCAAAATATGATTTCTTTTCTTGCTCCCCGGATCCATCTTTCCCTGATCTCAATTGCACGGAGATATCGATTCCATAGAATGCATTTAAAGATTTTTTCAATGTCTCGATATTCGATTGCAATTGTTCGAATGTGAAATTTTGTCCGGCATGAATATACAGTACATTCCCTTCAATGCGTGCCTCGGCTGTATGCAATGCAAATCGTACGATTGCAGAAGTTGATTCAATGAATTCTTCCCAGCGATTGAGGATATCAGAAGTCAATGGTTGAGTATTAGGTGCTTCTTCTACAATTTGAGGGAGTTCTTCTTTGATGATTTCTTGTGGCTTTTGCTCTACAATTGGAGGATTGATCAGCTCAGGAGTTTTTTTTTCAGGGGTAATGATTGGTTTTGGTTCAAAACCTGATTCACCACGAAGTGATTGTATCACTTCTGAAATCCCGACAATGGAATCCAAGGAGGCCATTTGCGTAAGTGCAAGTTCGAGTCTTACACCCGGCTGTGCGGCAAAACGTAAACCTTGTTCGGTATTTGTCACGATATGCATCAAACGTAAAATCTCTGCCTGAGAAAAATACACGGCCTCTTTCTCATATTTCAGGAGAAAATTCGCACTGGATTCAATAAGAGAAGTGGAACCTGTCGCTTGCACGGAAAGGATATTTCTGAAATGTTCCAAAAGACCATTCAAACATTCTTGAATGTCATATCCCTTTACGATTACATCATGAGCGATGGCAAACATCTCGGCAACATTCTTCTCGCGTATCGCAAGACTGATGCGGAAGAAAAATTCGGTATCAATCAAATGTAATGCATCATGCACATCGGCTGCAATGATGGTATTGCCACAAAATGCACGGACCTGATCAAAAATACTTTGAGAATCGCGCATTGAACCATCCGCTTTTCTTGCGATGGCAATCAGCGATTCATCATCAATCGAAATACCTTCTCCGCTTGCAATCTTTCTCAATTGTCCAACGATCGTTTCGATTTCCATTCTGCGAAAATCAAATCGTTGACATCTTGAAAGAATCGTGGCCGGAACCTTATGTACTTCTGTTGTCGCAAAGATGAACATCAAATGCGGTGGTGGTTCTTCAAGTGTCTTTAGAAGCGCATTGAATGCCGATGTTGACAACATATGCACTTCATCGATGATATAAAGTTTATACTTTCCATGAACCGGCGGATAGCGAGAATTTTCTCTGAGCTTGCGAACATCATCCACACTATTATTCGAAGCACCATCGATCTCAATCACATCAATCGATCTGCCATCCATGATATCATTGCATGAAGCACAAGCATTGCATGGTTCGGCATCAGGACCCGGATTCAAACAATTCAATGCCTTTGCCACGATTCTCGCAGAAGTGGTTTTACCCACTCCGCGTGGACCCGTGAACAAATATGCATGATGCACTCTTCCACTGAGCATGGCATTGCGCAATGTTGTTGCAATATGATCCTGACCAACAACTTCGGCAAAAGTCATCGGACGCCATTTTCTGGCGGTTACCACATATTGTTCATTGCGAGCATTTGCAGACATGATTAACCCTGACTCTTTTTGAATGCTTCCACTTTGTCACGAATCTTCGCATAAGCCGCGACTTCTCTATATCCTTTTTCAGGAACTGTTTCAAAAAAATCAGAATCAGATTGATCAAGGACATGAATATTCGATGTCTCTACAATCCAGACATTCAAAGTTTGGCCTCTGCGACCATATTGTTCTTTTGCATAAGACATCGCCATCTCGGGTGTTGGAGCATGTACAGATCCAACATGCGCATGATGACCGCCTGTTTTGCTTTGAACAAATACCTCAAAAGTTTGAAACTGATCCAAAGTTTCTTTTGGTGCATAAGGTTGTTCTTGCTCTGCCGGGATACTCGCACGAGTTATGCGCGGATCCAATGAAGTGATAGTTGGCATAAAATCTCAAATCAGAAAATGGTTGGAAATCCCTCCCTACCGAAACGCAATTTACGATTTTCAATGCAGTTAAGGAGTGCATCGGGCAGGAATACCGTATTTTTGTGTAATCACAAGTTTGGAATCCAGCATGAATTTTATCGATAATGCATTAATTGTAGTAGAATCCGGCAAGGGCGGAAAAGGTCATATGAGTTTTCGCAAGGAAAAATTCGTGCCTCTTGGCGGGCCCGATGGCGGAAATGGCGGAAAAGGCGGAGATGTGATTTTTGAAGCCGACAGACAATTAACCACGCTTCTCGACTTTCGTTATGAAAGATCCTATAGTGCTGAAGATGGCAAACAAGGTGGAACTTCCCGCTGTACAGGCAAAAGCGGTAAAGATAAAATCATCAGAGTTCCCGCTGGAACTGTAGTTCGCAATGCCGAAACTCATGAAATATTGGCTGATTTGACTGAAGACAAGCAAAGAGTGACCATAGCCAAAGGTGGTCGCGGTGGTCGTGGAAATTCCGAATTCACCACATCCGTGAATCAAGCGCCAAGATATTTCGAACCAGGAGAACCTGGTGAAGAATTCAAACTCGAACTTGAACTAAAAATCCTTGCAGATATTGGACTCGTCGGATTCCCAAATGCCGGGAAATCCACGCTTATTTCCGTCATGTCTGCCGCAAAACCCAAAATCGCGGATTATCCATTCACAACGCTCGTACCAAATCTCGGTATGGTATATGTTGGAAATGAACGCTCTTTCACGATGGCTGATATTCCCGGTTTGATTGAAGGTGCACATGAAGGCAAAGGCTTGGGCATTCAATTCTTGCGTCATGTTGAAAGAACCAAAGTACTTGTATTCCTTCTCGATGCCATGAGTGGCGATCCAGTTCAGGAATATGGAGTTCTCTGCGATGAATTACGCAAATATGAATCATCAATGCTTGATAAGCCACGGATCATTTGCATCAGCAAGATGGATACGGTAACTGAGGCCGACAGACCCATTCTGGAAGAATTGGATTTCGGAAAAGAATACAAAGTAATGTTGATTTCCGCTGTTTCAGGCGAGAATATTGAAATACTCAAAAGAGAGATTTGGAAGATTTTGGCAGCTGAAAGCAATTCCTAAAGTTCTTGCGACCCCGAGAGGACTCGAACCTCCGACATCAAGTTTAGGAAACTTGCGTTCTATCCGGCTGAACTACGGGGTCATGCTTCAATGAATCTGTTCATCACCCTTCAATAGCATGCGATGTATTGAATGCTTGGAGTCATCATCTTGGAATAAAAGAGAAACTATCAGCATCGTGAGTGTGGGATTGTCAATCGAACCGATATTCATCATGATGGCTCTTTCAATCAGCATTTCAACATGCTCGGCACGCAATAATCCAATCTCTCGAAAATGAAGCATTCTTCCCCATGCTTCAGATGAAAACAATGCTCTTTCGGTTTCATTCAATACACGATGAGAAAGATCGGAACGTAATGCATGCTCGGTTTTCTCAGTGACAGATAATTCAATTCTTTCAGCTATCCAGCTTAATGCTGTTGAAATTTCGGCAACAGTGAAACCTCTGTTTTCGAATTCTTTCAATTGCATACCTGTCAGTGAATCACCTTCCTGTATATGGCCGATGACTTCAGAGATTATCTGTAAAATGCGATCATACATGCTCATGTTCAGGAATTTCCCGCATGCATGTATTTGGTCTCGAGAATACTCATTTGCTTCTTTCCTTCCGGGGTGGCATCATCATAACCTGCTAGGTGCAATGCGCCATGGGCGGCAAGACGAAGAATTTCTTCGGTCAATGTCACGCCATATTCAACAGCTTGATTTCTTGCTGTATCTGCACTGATATACACTTCACCCTCCAGCGGATCTTCGCTGATTGGAAATGTGATGACATCCGTTGGATAATCATGCTTGAGGAATTCAATGTTCATTTCATGAATGCGCTCATCTGTGACGATGATGACATTCACCTCGGCTTCTTTGATTCCTTCACTTGCAAAAACCCTGCGAACAACTTCCTGGATTTTTGTTCTTGGAACCGGCTTTTGATTCGAGTCATTAAAAACTTGAACCTGAATTTTATTATTTCGAGAACTCATGATAGAATACTCTCCGCTATTGACATTTGCATTGCTGACATCAAAACCGCAGGATCCAACAATTCAGGATCCATGCGAAGCAATTCTCTATTTATGGGGGCAAACATAGAACAAGTGCAATGCTTGCCTATCACCATGCTTGATACCATTTTTTCTTCAACTCGTAGAAAGATGACTTCATCCGGCTCAAACAGCAAAAAATGCGTGCAGCCATGAAGTTCAAAATATCCATGTCTTGTCTGCACGGAAATCAAGTAACCTGATTCTCCGTCACCAAAATCCACCGACTCATGTATGATAACCGTTTGAGATTGACCCGATGTCTCATTCGACATTTGCCATATCCATGCACTATCCTGTTTTACCGGAACAATGTCCAGCAAACTCGCCATGGCATCAATGTCTTGCTGAGAAATGGGTGTCTTCATGGAATTTCATAGATGTACATTTCGGTCCGCCTTATGCCGCAAAGTGCAAAAATACGATAATTCCGGTTATTTCCGGTCTAAGCACATATTGTTGACATCAAAATGAGTAGAAAGAATTCGTGCAAAAGGCCTGTTTTTTTCTTATCTTCGCCACTTGCTTTTTTTTGAACAAAGCATTGAATTTCAAGCTCAAAAACAGGTTTTTGACATGCAATCGATTTCTAGTTCCACGGCAAAATCAATTCTTTCTCAATGCGCCGGCAAAACCATTGCCGTGGTCGGCGATGTAATGCTGGATCGCTATTTCTGGGGTTCAGTAAGCCGTATTTCTCCTGAAGCTCCTGTTCCGGTCATTGATCTTGAAAATGAATCCCTTCATTTAGGTGGCGCGGCCAATGTGGCGAGCAATCTTCAGGCCCTTGGAATCAAGCCATTATTGTGTGGTGTGATTGGAAATGACAATTCAGGAACCATGCTTATGGAAATCCTTGAATCCATGGGTTGTTCTTCTTCAGGCATGATTGCTTTGGAACATCGACCAACCACGGTCAAAACCCGCATCTTCGGAAATAATCAGCAAATGTTGCGTGTGGACCGCGAAGTTCGCGATGCCATATCTGATGCAGAAGCGGATATGCTCTTGGGTTCCATCATGAATACACCCGATTTGGCAGGAATCATACTCGAGGACTATAATAAAGGCGTAATGACCAAATCACTCATTCACTCCCTTTGCTCAATTGCACAAGCTCGCAATATCCCTGTTTTGGTTGATCCTAAATTTAGTCACTTCTTCGAGTATAAAGGCGTTGCTGTCTTCAAACCAAATCGCAAGGAAGCTCAAGAAGCTCTTGGTTTCTCATTAAAAAGCACTGAAGACATACAAAAAGCAGGAAAAGAACTTCTGAAAAGACTCGAATGCAAGAATGTACTTCTTACTCTTGGTGAACAAGGCATGATGCTTTTCGAGAGCAATGGCAATATATCATCCGTACCAACAAGAGCTAGGAAAGTATCCGATGTGTCCGGAGCGGGCGATACTGCAATCGCAATGCTTGCTTCAGCGTTGGCAGGTGGCGCTACAATACAGGAAGCAGCGACTCTCGCAAATTATGCGGCAGGAATTGTATGCGAACAGCCCGGTATTGTTTCTGTCACGCCTCAAGAAATCATTCATGCAATTGATACCGATTTGGAATAATTGTCATGCCCAAATTCACTCAACCCGATGCATCAGTTCTGGAAATAGACAATTCACTTGAAACTGAATTTTCTGTAAGTGAGATATTTCATTCGATTCAAGGCGAAGGACTCAGAGCCGGTGAGCGATGCGTATTCATTCGAATGCATGGTTGCTCACTTCGTTGCTCTTGGTGTGACACTCCCTATGCACTCGACAAAAGAACGGGTGGAATAACAATGAAAGGCAGTGAATTATTGGAAGCCGTCAAACAATATGATTGCAAATTCATTGAATTCACCGGTGGTGAGCCACTCGAACAATTCGCCATTCATGGTCTGATGAAAACATTTTGTGATGCAGGATATACAGTTGCAGTCGAGACAGGTGGGCATATCGACATCTCATTCATCGATCCAAGAGTGATTCGGATCATGGATGTGAAATGTCCTGATTCAAAAATGAGTACACTGAATCATCTTCCGAATCTTAAGGTATTAACAAAGAAAGATGAAGTGAAATTTGTCCTCGCATCACGCGAAGACTATGATTGGGCAAAAGGTATCATCAATGAATATGATTTGACTCATGCATGTGGCGCAATATTGATGTCTTGCGTTTTCGATGCATTGCCTTTCAAATCACTTGCTGAATGGATTTTGGAAGACCGATTGAATGTTCGCATGCAACTCCAGATGCATAAATTCATCTGGGACCCCTCGATGCGCGGGGTATGATTAGAATGGCAAGAGCATGAATGGATTATGATTATGAACGGAATCAAGAATTTCCGCGGTATAATCACCTTCATCAGATTGCGTACAAATCAAAGTTTGCGCAGAAAGTATATGCTGATGTGACAATTCATGCAAAGTGTCTTTACAAGCATGTATCATCTCATTGAGCAATGTTCCTCGCTCAACAAAAAAGCGATAATCTGCTTCACAGACATCGCCAAAGCAAGGAACGGCCTTGACAATTATTTCTGAACTCATGGTTCAACTCAATAATTCATGAATGTATATTCTTGAATTTTACAACTGCAATAACAATGCCAAAAGATATGGACAATACATCTCCTCTGTATGAAGCAATGAAAAGGCGATCGCCGAGCGCAGGAACGAAGCGTGAAACTCCTCTTCAATTGTATTTTCAGATCAATGTTGATGAACATGGTGCATATCTTCGCATCATTGATGATTCTAGGCGTGACATTGAACCTGATCCTAGAGGCTATTCCGGTCCGGTGAGAGACATACTTCAATTGATCGATGCCATTCGTTTGCGCACAGCATTCCAAATTGATTGGGAAAAACCTTCAGGAAGATTATATCTGGCCGATAATGAAATGTTGCTTTGGCAAATGAAAACTTGTCCAAATGTAGTAGATGCCGCCATGAGACCTATTACTTTTGCAGACAATGAGATTCCCGCAAAAGTAGTTGTCACCATCTCCGGAGTGGAACCACAACTCGAAACAACATTTGCCGTGGATTATGGTCGAGAACTCATCAGTCCAATAATGGCAATCAGTGAATCTTGTGTCTATGCACAAGGAATGCTCATCGATATCAAACCACTTGGTGGGAAGCCACAATCTTTAAGACTGTTTCAAACATTTGTGTTTCCACATGAACTCGAAAAGTATCTGTCCTTGCTTTTGAGTACTTATCCCGGAATCAATGTCAAATATGATGATTACATTGTCGAAGAAGGCGAAGCACTTACGACACAACAATGTGTATTCATCGAAAAAATTGATGCCGACAATACACTCTATTTACGCCTTTCTCAATCATTGCCGGAAACTGAACCAACGCTCATTGAAGAATTTGACATTCAACGATATGTTTCTGTCAATCCTGCAGAAAAACGGATATTGATTTCTCGTGTATTGGATAAAGACATCGCACCTCTTGTTGAGGATCTTTCAAAGAAACTCACACTACACAAGAAGCTTTTGCGCACCTCATCTGATTTCATTGTGGATGGCACACTCTTAATCATTCAAGAAGAATTGGCCAGAGAATTCATCCGAAAAGAATTGGAGCATATCGTTAGGGACTTTGTTGTTTATGGATCTGAAAATCTCAAGACATATCGCATCAAAGCAGTTACTCCGACACTCTCGGTTTCACTATCACATGGCATTGACTTTCTCGAAGGTGATGTCGGAGTAGTCATTGACGAAGAACATTTCACGGTTTTTGATGCTCTTGCAATGTTCAAGAATCATGGATATGTACAATTATCCAATGGCACCCAAGCTCTACCAAATATCGAATTCATGAGGAAGCTGGAAAGGATATTCCAGAAATCGAAGAAAAAAACTCGAATCTCATTTTTTGATCTTCCCATCATTGAAGACTTACTCGATGAAAATGCCGCAGAAAAAGCATTTCCAAAAGCTCGCTCCATTTTTCGTGGATTCTCCACATATCAAGACAGAAACATTGAACTACCGAAGATCAATGCAGAATTGAGACCATATCAAGTATTGGGTTTCAAATGGATGCGATATCTTCACGACAATCATCTTGGTGGTTGCTTGGCAGATGATATGGGATTGGGAAAAACATTGCAAACCATCACGATGCTGGCATCATTGTATCCTGGTGAGAAGAAACAATCGCTCATCATCATGCCCAAGAGTTTATTATTCAACTGGGCTCAGGAATTACAGAAGTTTGCCCCTCAGATTTCATTCTATACATATTATGGTGGAAACAGAGATTGGGATAAAGCCGATAATGCCGATGTGATTCTCACCACTTATTCCGTACTGAGAAATGATATCGAAGAATTGCGTGAAAAAGATTTTCACATGGTAGTACTGGACGAGTCTCAAAATATCAAGAATCTCAATTCAAGAACTGCGAGAGCAGCTTTACTTCTTCGTTCGGATTGCAGATTTGCACTATCAGGAACGCCGATTGAGAATAATATCGGCGAACTCTATGCACTCTTCCGTTTCTTGAATCCATCTATGTTTGGCAGCCCGGATGAGTTCTCTCGCATGTATGCCACGCCGATTCAAAGAGACAATAGCAAAGAAATAGCATCTGAACTGAGAAAGAAAATATTCCCGTTCATTTTGAGAAGACTCAAGCGTGAGGTTGCAAAGGAATTACCCGAGAGAATTGAACAAACGCTTTATGTCGAAATGTCTCCTGAACAACAGACATATTATGAGCAAAGAAGAAATTTCTACTATCAGACAATTCGCGAAGAAATACTCACCGAAGGTCTGCAAAAATCACAGTTTCATATTTTGCAAGCACTCAGCGATTTGCGACAAATTGCATCATGCCCTGAAGTAAAAACCGAAGGCACCATCATTTCTCCCAAACGCGAAGTATTGATGGAACATATATTGGATGCAGTTGCGAATGGACATAAAATTCTCATCTTCTCAAATTATGTTGGAGCGGTCAATACCATCGAAGAAGAATTGAACAAAGCAGGAATCGGACATGTCGTAATGACAGGTTCATCCACCAATAGACAACAAATCGTAGAGAAATTCCAACAAGATGAATCGATACGCGCTTTTGTGATGACGCTAAAAACCGGTGGCCTTGGTTTGAATCTCACAGCCGCCGACATGATCTTTCTATATGATCCGTGGTGGAATATCGCAGCCGAAAATCAAGCTATTGACAGATCCCATAGAATTGGTCAGAAGAATACCGTATTGAGTTACAAATTGATTGCTCGTGGTTCCATCGAAGAAAAAATACTCAAGCTGCAGGATCGTAAGCGTGAACTGTTTGATGCCATCATCTCAACCGATGGCACTTCCCTGAAAGCATTGACTGAAGAAGATATAGAATATATACTCGGTGAAGGAGAGACAGATGATCATTCACGATGATTTGTCAGCATTGGTACAGGAAATCTGCGACTTTTATACGCATGCAGAACTGTCTTTGGCATATACAGAATATCTCCGTGGACAGGTCTTAATTCATTCATCCCATAAGGCGCTGAAAGAATTCAAAGATATTGCACGCTCATCAGATATACCCGAGAAGATCATCATTGCTAATCTCTATGCAACGATTGTCAAACATGATGACTTGGCTTCTACACTCATTGATTATTTGCACGATCCTGTATTTGAGACATTGCAATATGTGGTATGGCACGGTCCTTGTCATGCTGTCAAAAGTTCTGCTCAACAAGTAACGGAGATTGAAAAAATTCAATACTCTGAAGATTCCATTCTTCCATCCATGGCATTTCCAAAACAGGAATATGCACTTCTCGCTCTCGATGAATTGACTCCACCGATTATGAGAAGAGTTCAAACTTCCAAAGTAAGTCGTTTCCAAAATGTGTGGTTCTATCTTCCACCGCTTCTGCGAAATGCATTCCGTGAGGTCATGGAATCACCTATTTCAAAGTATCCAAAATCTACTGAGGAATTGCCTGTTCCACCGAAAGGAGGTTGGCATTTATATGAATCTCAACATAGATTACCGGAGATAATTCGCGATCTGATTCCAAGAGTTCAACAAGACTTTTATATCGAAGAGTGTACTTTTCCGGGCTCTTTGCAAAGAAAGAAAACAAAATCTCTGATTTCCATGTTTTCACTTCCGGAATTGTATCCTGACAATAGAGAATTCGACACCATTTCAACAAATCCACTCATTTGGATGATACTGCATGGTCCGTCTTCTGAAGCACTCTACAAATCAAGTGGAATGGACATCATTCGAGTTTATTTCGAAATGTTGGTCAAACATAATCTACCAATAAAAGATTATGTACTTCATTTTGTACATGACAATGATGTTAAAAACAATGTATCTGCAATTTGTGCCGGAATCCCCCAACTTCTGGAATTCTGTACAAAGGGTTCTTGGATTGATATAGAATCATTGATAGATGCAATCATGATTCATGAGATTCTGCCACCATTGTATCCAGAACTTCCATCACGAGAAGATGCAGGATTTATAAATTTGTCAACCTATGACAAGCCTCCAATAGATCCGATGACTTATAGAGAAGCCATTTATCCATCTATCATCAGAGGAATATTAGGATTATTGGGTTCATTGGGCATACTTGATTTTCTCTCCATCATTCCCAACAATCATCACTATCAACTTAAAGGACTCAAATATTTATCACCTTGGGATTGCATTATTCACGCAAAAATCACTGATATAGGACTCATACTCCTCGGAAAACAAGACGAGGAAGTCATCAATATCCCTGTAACCCAAGATGACCCATTTATCCTTGATCAGGAGAGATTGATCATTACAGTAAGAGGAAATGCTGCTCACAGACAATTGGCTATTTCCCAATATGCAATGAGAATTGGTGGACAGTTCTTTCAAGTGGATCCTACAGTCTTCACTAAAGGATGCCGCACCGTAAAAGACATTCAACATAAGATCACACAATTCAGAAGTCTCATCGGAAATGAATTACCCGATAATTGGGAACAATTTTTCCATGATTTGATCGACAAATCAAATGCCTTGATTCCTGAACCTACTTCTGTAGTGTTTAAGTTGAAGGACCATCCCGACCTGACAAGACTGTTTGCAATAGATCCTGAATTGAAATTATTAACAAAAAGGGCAGAAGGATTCAGAATCATCATCAACAAAGCCGATCTAAACAGAGTTAAGACAAGACTGGGGGATTTGGGTTTTTTTATTGAGTAATATGTATCTTACATACTTACAAAGAGAATTTCTGATCTTACTCTATTCAGTTTTACACATCAGACTTCATTATATAAAACTCTATGTAGAACACTTCGAATAAAGAAGACTCTACATCTAAAAAAAGAGGCATCCAATGGATGCCTCTTTTTGCTTTAATCGGTAAGTAATTGTCTTGCTATCACCAATTTCTGAACCTCGCTAGTTCCTTCACCAATGGTGAGTAGTTTCACATCACGATAATATTTTTCAACCGGATACTCTTTGATATATCCATATCCGCCATGAATCTGTACGGATTCTTCGGCAACTCTAACAGCAATTTCACTGGCATGTAATTTTGCCTGAGAAGCAGCCAATGTGATATTCTGACCATTATCACGCATCCATGCGGTTTTATAAGTCAAGAGTCTTGCCGCCTCAATATCCATCGCCATCTTGGCCAACTTGAATTGAATTGCCTGCATGTCTGCCAATCTCTGATTGAATTGCTTACGCTCCACAGAATACTTCAAAGAAGCATTCAATGCACCTTGCGCAAGACCAACGGATAATGCCGCAATGGAAATTCTTCCACCATCAAGAATTTGCAATGCCTGCACAAAACCTTCGCCTTCATTTCCAATCAAGTGACTTGCAGGAACGCGCACATTGTCAAAAGTCAATGAAGCAGTATCACTGCATCGCATGCCCAATTTGTTTTCTTTCTTAGATGCATAGAAACCGGGCATCGATTTGTCGATGGCAAATGCTGAAATCCCGCGCTTGCCTTTTGATGCATCAGTTACAGCCATTATCACTGCAATATCACCAACATTACCATGCGTGATGAAATTCTTGGATCCATTGATGATATAATGATCACCATCTTGGACTGCTGTTGTGCGAGTTCCACCCGCATCACTTCCTGCACTAGGTTCTGTCAAACCCCATGCGCCTAATGTTTCACCTGCCGCCAATCTTGGTATATACTTTTGTCTAACTTCTTCATTGGCGAATTTCAAAATATGATTGGTGCAAAGTCCATTATGAGCAGCAACACCAAGTGCCATTGCAGGACAAATACGGGCAATTTCTTCCACAATCACTGAGTATTCTTGATAACCAAGACCACTTCCACCATATTCTGTTGGCACAAGAATTCCAAGAAATCCCAATTCACCCAATTTTTTGAATATTTCATGGGGAAATTCTTGCGTTTCATCAAAATGAAGCACATGAGGAGCAATTTCATTGTCGGCAAATGAAGCCGCAACATCTTTTATTGCCTGTACCTCTTCGGAAAGGTGAAAGTTCAAAGAAGAATTTTCTGTATGTGACATGATTTATTCCAAATGTAGGATGGTGATTAGATGGCAAAATTACAAAAAAATGATGATGATGTGAGCATTCTGAATACGCAAAATATAGTCTAAATTTTCAATGTGAAAGAAATCGTGGTTCCTTCACCAGGGATGCTTTCAACATTGGGGGATGTTTGATGCGCTTCAAGAATATGCTTAACAATAGCAAGACCCAATCCTGTTCCACCTACAGCCCTTGATCTATCTTTATCAACTCGATAAAAACGCTCAAATATTCTGTTCTTATGCTCTTTTGCTATGCCTATTCCGGTGTCCTTCACGGAAATGGTCACCTGAGATGTGTTCATGCTTAATTCAACAATGACCTTTCCACCCGCTTTATTATACTTCATGGCATTCTCAACGAGATTTGTAAGTGCCTGAGACAGTCTTTCTTTGTCTCCATAAACAGACACTTCTTCTTCAGGCATTTTTGTTTCCAAAAGCACTTGATATTGTTGAGCCTGAAATTCAAGTGAATGCAATACATCATGAATCATTTCAATAGCATTGAAGTATCTATAGCTCATTCGCATCTCGCCGGATTCAATCTTTGATATATCAATCAAGTCCGAAAGCAGCAAATTCAATCGAATTGCATTTGCATGAGATCTTTCCACAAATTTTCTACTAACAGACGGATCTTCTAGTGCGCCATCGAGGAGAGTTTCCAAATATCCCTGAATCGAAAAGATTGGTGTTCGTAATTCATGTGAAACATTGCCCAAAAATTGACTGCGAACCTGCTCTAATTTCTTTAATTCAGATATATCCTTGGAAGATTTATCGGCGAGTGAATTATATGCTTCAGCCAATTCCCTTAATTCAAATGCGCTACTGAACTGTTTGTCTACTCTTGAGGAAGATATACCACCGACAAAACTATTCATAGAATCAATGATCACATTGATGGGATGAATGACTTGTCTTCGGACATAGATTCTCACAAGAATAATACATGCAATTGATACTGTTAACCATGCAAAAAACAAAGTAAGGAAATCAATTCCATCCCTTCCTGAAAGTACATACATGAGCAGTCCTGTTGTAATCACAGAAATAAAAATCATGAAGAGAGATAATCTTCTGAATGTTCTTTCCAATGGACCTTTATTCGACAACATTCTTTGCCTCAATCATTGAGATATGGAAATGATATTTGTATGTGAATCATAGTGAATCAAACGATCTTTTATGAGAGCCGGCGAGATTGTCTCTTCAAACCAGTTCTGATCTTTTTCATCAATTGATTCTCCCAAGATTCCACGCAATAGCTCAGCTTTTTCACTACGATATTCATTGGTATTTCTTAAGAATTCAATGATTCTTCCTCGCCAAATCCGATTTGGAATATTTCTATGTGATGGCTCAGCTCTTCTCACTTTTTTCTTTTCTATCCGTACATTGAAAGCTGATGAACAGTGCTCTTGCAATGGACAAAATTCACATGTGGCTTGATTCGCTTTACAAAATTGTGCACCGATATCCATTAATGCCTGATGCCATTCCGATGACTTGCCTTTTGGATATATCTGTTCGGCAAAGCTCTCAATGGACTTGTTTGACATTTCATCAGGATTCGAATATCCATTCAATCGAGCATATATTCTTCGAATATTGACATCTATCACCGAGATGTCACATCCATAGGCAAAAGACATAATTGCCGATGCCGTATATGGTCCAATACCCGGTAAGTTCAGCAATGCATGATAGTCCGCAGGAATTTTGCCTTCATGCACATTCACTATTGCTTTGGCGCAGTCGCGAAGTCGAAGCGCACGATTATTATATCCCAAACCTTGCCAAGCAAGAATCATCTCCTGATTGCTTGCATTTGACAATGATAATACATTCGGAAACTTTGCTAGAAATATCGGAAATCGCTCTGCAATTCTGGATGTTTGAGTTTGTTGCAACATATATTCAGAAATTAACACATGATATGGATCGGGTGAATCATATCTCCAAGGAAATACTCTCCCTTCTCGAGAAAACCAATCCAAAATCAAATGTTGCATTTCAATGTGTGTGTGCATACAAAATCAAAAAATAAAGGCACTCCGCTTTTGAAAACGAAGTGCCTTAATTTCACAAAACCATAAATCATAACATTCGGAATGTGCCAATGCTCTTTTCAAACACCTGCTTATACACATCCTGTTTTGGGATGAAATAATTCATTGTCACGCGGAACATTTTATCGCCTTTGATGGCAAAGTACACACGACTCTGAACATTGCCACCGAATGAATAATTCATGTAGTAAGCTTCTACACCACCAAGTGTGGTTTTTGATGCGGCGGCTGCTCCATATGCTTTCTTATTGTCTTCAACAATCTTAGAAAGATTTTTTTGCTTGGACGCATCAATCACATCGACTTGAATAGTACAATCGAGACGATCACCTTGGAAGCTGACGGAATACAACGTGCCTGCATTCTGTGTTTTTACACCATTGAAATTATCCGGAACAGAAATAGAAAATCCGGTTCCATTAATAACGCGGCTTGTTGCTGATGGAGGCGCAGCTTCAGCATTTTGAACAAGTGTGTCAGGTTTCTTCTCAATCGGATTTGAAGCCGGTACAAAGTTCTTTGCGATATTGTCAAATGTCGGCTTATAGAATGAATATGAATCTGAAAATGCACTGAATTCAAGTACTGTTGCATATGCAGTGTCTTTCACCACAATATATTTCTCGCCTTCATATAAACCATCGGCAAGATTATATCTGTAGCGCAATCTATAAGCAGGCAAACCCGCGATTGTGGTTCTTCTTTTCTCTGTATAGAGTGAATCACTAATCATGTCTGTCATATTGTCCAACACGATCGAATCAAGGATTCTTCCACGAGTTGGCTGGAGAAATACGGCGATTTGTGCGGCAGAATTATTGATTTCACCCGGCATTGCATACACCTTGCGAAATGCATCACTTGCATCTTTCCCCGGGAAAGCCATGAATCTGCGACCCGACTCTTTCTGCAATTCTTTCCAATTGTCCGGATATTGCACTTTGAATGAGGTTGCGGGATCAGTATATGACTTCAATGATCCGAGTGGTTCAGGACCCTTCGATTTTTCACCACATCCCAAGAGGAACATGGCGAGTATGAATACAGTAAGTCCTTTAACTGAAAAGTATTTGGAAATATCCATGTGGGAAGGTTCTCCAGAACAATCAAATGTATTATGTAAAAAGTTGAGCTCAAACAAAGATAGAAAACTCCGAT